>JAQSXG010000714.1 GCA_029256785.1 Neobacillus sp. | reverse complement strand
GTCGCTGTCTTCATTATTTTTTATGCTTGTAAAAAGTTTAAAAGACTAAAGCTAAGTTTCTAGAGAGGATATTTCTGTTCTGATATAATAAGAGAATTCAATATTAAGTAAAAGAGGGATCATTTTATGATAAATTCAGGCCTTGTACTTGAAGGCGGTGGAATGCGAGGATTATACACAGCGGGCGTCTTAGAATACTTTATGGAACAGGATTTATATTTCCCCTATGTAGTTGGAGTTTCTGCAGGAGCTTGTATGGCTGGATCTTATATATCTCGTCAGGCCGGTAGAAATAAGGAAGTGAATCTAGGCTATGCAGGAGATAAGCGTTATCTTTCATTCCAAAACTTCATTAAGAAACGTGAACTGTTTGGAATGGACTTTATTTTTGATGAAATCCCAAATAAGCTTGTTCCGTTCGACTTAGAGACATTTAGAAAAGTACCTGAACAATTAATTGTAGGAACAACGGATTGTGAAACTGGTGAACCTGTATACTTCGATAAGAATACACACGGGGAGCATTTACTAAAACTACTTCGAGCTTCTAGTTCTTTGCCTTTTATAGCTCCTAGTGTTGAGTACGACAATCGCCTACTGTTGGACGGAGGTATCAGTGACCCCATTCCCATTAGGAAGGCACAAAACGACGGATTTCAAAAAAATGTAATTATACTAACAAAGCCTGCGGGTTATTACAAACATCCAAGTAAACTTTCTTCCTACTTTAAATACAAGCAGCATCCCAAAATTAATGATCTACTAATTAGTCGCCATACGCACTATAACGAAACACTAGCATACATCCAGGCGGAAGAGGAAAAAGGGAATGTCTTTGTGATACGCCCCAGTATCACCTTACCAGTAGGCAGAGTAGAAAAAAACAAAACCAAATTACAAGACTTATATGAACTCGGTTTGCAAGACGCACAAAAACAAATAAAAAACATCGAAATATTCCTGACCAACTAGCAAACAAAAACATGGTGACAAAAAACATGGTGACAGGCACCGTCCGTGGACAAATCACGGGATTTGTCCGTGTGCAGTGGACAGTTGGATTTACACGGGCACAATTTACTGTCACCAGTCTATGTTAAAATGATTCCCTATTTCAGCACCAAGTACCATCTAAATATCTAGTCCGATTTCCAAAATGGACATGCCAGTGTAAATGCTTATTGCTCTGATATTCCCCTATATTGGTGGACACCGTACAAGCGCCATATTTATCGTTTACCTGTTTTGCTACTATCTGAATAACTGATAATAGATCATCCAATACATATTTGTCCTCAGAATGAATGTCTATAAGTGAGGAAACGTGTTTTTTTGGAATAACCACGACGTGTACTTCATAAAAAGGACGCGTGTGAAAAAAGGCAAGGGTATGCTCCGTTTCCCAAACTTTTTCTACTATTGTATTGCCGCTCAAAACCTCATCGCAGTAAAAATCTTCTATCCCATCTGCCATATGTAAACAACTCCTATTATTTAACTTAGTACATATACTGCAAACTTACCTATTTTTTTAGCTATGTTAAACTTTAATGTTGTTTTTTAACTAAAATAATAGAGGTACTTACTGTACCTCCGTTTTTTATGCTGGAATTAAATTAATTAACCCAAATGGATTAAAGAAAACATCCTCTTCCTCATATCTAAATTCATTGATGAAATCTATTTTGTATAAAGGTGAATTTTGCTCTAAACTAAATGTTTCACCATTTTTAAAAGATGGATGTTCAACAATGTTATAAAGATTGAAGTTATTAAGAAGGTCTGCTGCTTCTTCCGGTGATATTGAAGAAGGAACAATGACATCAGGTAATCCAAAAGCTTTCATTCCACACGAAGAATAACTTTCCTCATCACCAACAAGAGTCACAAAATGAGAGTAGATAGGGAAATAATCTTGGTTTTCTAAAAGCTGATACCATTCATCTTTGGTATGTGCAATTCCGGCTGTTTCGATTTTTACTGCTAAACCACCAGATTTTAATAAAGTTGCTCCGACATCCACTACTTGCTTAAGACCTTCAAATCCATTTACATTTGCTATTACATAAATGGTAAGGGTATGATGTTCAATTTCTTCTAAAAGGCTATCTTCAAAGGAACCTGCATATGAGAATGCTTCCTTTAAATGGGGGTCGTGTTCATAAACTTCTACTTGAAAACCTACGTCTTTTTTGGCGTTATGAATAATGTAACCAGCCATTAAATACCCATCGCCATTAGATGCAACAGCCTGTATTAACTCTGTTCTATTTTTCCACTTTCCGGGAACCCCAATAATGACTTGGACTTCTTCCATAAAAACACATCCTGAAATTCTATAATATAAATTTTGAGGTCCGTAATAACCTGTTAGTTTCCTGAATGGGATACAAACAGGATGTAACCATCATATGTTTTAAATTCTTTATTGAATTGGTAAAACCCTCTATTTCAATGAAACGAAACCAAGCCAAATAATGCTCCAAATATTTTGAAGCTACGCCATTGAAGCGATTCATCCAACGCTTTAAACGACTATGATAATTGTTTACGTTTTGAATATGATAGATGCCCTTCATTACTCGGATTTTCCCATCAGATTTAAAACGGTAATGTTCTACCTTCTTTTCTTTCGCATAGCTGCTGAACGCTCTCCAGGAGTCTGTGCACAATATATTTTCAGCAGAAAGAAGGGAACCAATCTTCATATCTAATTTTTTCTTAACTATTCGCCCTTTTCCCAAAACTGTTGAAAGGGTGATTTTTTGACGGTCACGGGCAACCAAGACACAAACTTGGTCATAGCTAATTCCCCTTTTATCGGATGTGCCGCCACGTTCTCTTGGTTCTCTACCTATAATATTTCTTTTACCTTTCTCGGAGTACAAAAAATAAGTTTCGTCCATTTCAACAATTCCACTGAATTTATCAGTAGGAATTTGTTCTAGAGCTGATAAGATTTTATGCCTCCAATAAAACAGAGTAACCCAAGAAACATCACCGATAAGCTCCGCAGATTTTCTAAGCGAATGACCTTCTATCATACATTCAATAAATTTCAGCCACTTATCTAGCTTTCGTGTCTTATTTAAAGGTGTATTTGTTAAATCGGTAAAAGTTTTTGAGCAATTTTTGCATTTGTATCTTTGTCTGTTAATTGATTTCGAACCCACTTTAGTTTGATATTTACCAAACCTTACTGCGTTATTTGCTTGGCAATGTGGGCAAGAAAAACCTTTTTCATTTTTTCTTTCTGCTATTTCCTCAATTAACGGTTCTTTGCTGTGAATTGAAACCTCAAGTGCATTTTGAAGGTAAGACAATAATCTTTGCTGTGTCATATCATCCAAGTTTTGCACTTCCCGAATTATATCAGCTAACTTCATTGGATTACCCCCAAAGCCATAGTATTACGACTTAAACTTCATTGGATTACCCCCAAAGCCATAGTATTACGACTTATTTTAGAACGTTTGTTCCAAAATAGCAAATATCAACAATGAAGTTTAACATAGCTTTTATTTTAGTAACACCAAGATTTAAAGAATTTTTCTGCAGACTCTTTTCCAAGATTTAATAATGCTTGTTTCTTCGTATCTGTTAAGTTAAACTCAGTTGCCAATGTACCCTCTGTAGGAATAAAAATGATATTTTTGGCGTGTTTTCTTGAGATATATCTGGAATCATGCGCATCTTTCATTGTTTCAAATAAAGCACCAAATAACTGAAACGCATTTTTTATCTGATGTTTTTCATGTTCGTATTCACTCGCACTAAGCTTTATTCCGATAACTGGCCTTAATTTCTGGACATTCTCCCGGTCAAAGAGCCACATAGGAAAATTGCTCAATACCCCTCCATCAACGATAATATTTGTTCCATCCATTGAATTTAGTTTAACAGGCTCAAAAAAGTAAGGGATGCTACAGCTCATTCGAATTGCCTTGGCGATGGAAAAGGATCCAGGTGATATTCCATATTTCACTAGGTCATCAGGAAGGACCACTAACTGGCCATTGGAAAGGTCAGAGGCTATAACTCTCAATTTTTGTGGAGGCAAATCTGAAAAGGTTCTTAACCCCTTTGCTGCTAATTTTCCCTCCACCCATTTCTCTAATTCATTCCCCTTGTATATTCCCATTTTCCAATAAAAAAAGAACCATTTCGCCAATGGAAAAGGAATAATCCTCTTACGGGTATCAAGAAATTCAGATAGATTTAGTTCAGCGAGCAACTGATTCATTTCATTGCCGCGGTACCCTGCTACTATTAATGCCGCTACAATCGAACCTGCACTAGTCCCTGCTACCCTCTCAAACTGAAAACCCCTTCTTTCAATTTCCTGATAGGCCCCAACCAAAGCAAACCCTTTAATTCCTCCTCCAGAAAAAACACCGTCTATTTTCATGGCAGTCAACTCCCAAAGGTGTATCCTATTTACATCTTTAAGCGATAACTTTTAAAAATAGTACGGTGTCCAAGCAGAAAAAATAAATTTTTTCAATTTTTATCTATAGTTTGTCTACAAAATGTTCACCAGCAGGGTCTCTTTCTACATATCATCAACATATCTATTACCTACACTTTACCTATCTTAAATATTTATCATTAACATGAAAGGGTAGGGACCGTATATGAGCATCAAAAGGGAAAGCATCAAGGTGTACGATATGACCTGTACATCTTGTGAGAAGCGGGTTGAAAGAACTGTAAGAAAATTAAATGGTGTCGTGAATGTAAAAGCCAGTTTTGGCGGTCAATTTGCAGATATTGAATTTGATGATAAGTTATGTAGTATTGAAAAAATAAAAACTGCAATCCAAAGTGTTGGATACGGTACTGAAAAGTCTAAAGACTATAAGTTTATTGGAATTCTTTTTATTGTAGCTGCCGTTGTATTACTTGGAATAAATACCGGGAGCTTTGATATGGAAGCAAAACTTAATAATGCTTCCTATGCTGTTTTATTTGTTATTGGAGTAATCACTTCTCTCCATTGTGTAGGTATGTGCGGAGGAATCATGCTGTCACAAAGTATAGGTAAAGAAGGTAAGAACAAATTTGAAGCAATGAAGCCAGCGATTTTTTATAATCTCGGAAGAGTAATTGCTTATACATTACTTGGCGGTCTCATAGGTGCAATTGGTTCCGTTTTTGCACTATCCCTATCTGCCAAAGCTGGTCTGCAAATATTTGCTGGAGTATTCATGATTATGATGGGCTTTAATATGGCAGGCTTTAAAGCGTTTAGAAAGTTCCAAATTAAATTACCAAATGTAGCATGTAAAGCGATGAGCAAACCTAGAGCACCATTATTTGTTGGATTCCTTAATGGTCTAATGCCTTGCGGACCTCTTCAAACAATGCAAATATTTGCCTTAGGAACAGGTAGTGCTTTAAGCGGTGCATTCTCGATGTTTATGTTTGCAATAGGCACAGTCCCGCTTATGCTAACGTTTGGAGCTTTATCAAGTCTTTTAAGTAAGGGGTATACAAAAAAAATTCTAAAGTTTAGCGGTGTTCTTATTATTGTTCTTGGACTTATTATGAGCAATAGGGGTTTGGCACTAGCAGGTATGAACTTAAGCCCTATGGCCCTCATGGCGAGTGTTGGAGCCTTTGGTGATGCTAATAGTTTAGCTCCTTCATCAAAAGCAACCAAAGCAATAATTAAAGATGGAGTACAGGTGTTAAATATGACTGCTAATGTGAGTGGCTACACCCCAAACACGCTTTTTGTACAAAAAGGGATGCCTGTTCAGTGGGTCGTGGATGGAGAAGAGATTACAGGATGTAATAATTCCATCGTCATTCCAGCTTTGAATATTCAACAAAAACTTCAAAGTGGTAATAACTTAATTGAATTCACACCTGGTACCGAGGACCTTAACTTTAGCTGTTGGATGGGAATGAAACGAGGTATTATCAAGGTTGTTGATGATCTTGAAACT
>JAQSXG010000713.1 GCA_029256785.1 Neobacillus sp. | reverse complement strand
ATAGGAAGTAGCATCCACTCTGGAGTGGTTACGTGAGGTCCATTTTCGTATACAACCGCTCTTTCTTTTCCTACATCTGCCACCATTTTGACTTCAAATTGTTTCAAATAGCGTAAACCGCCATGGACGAGCTTTGTTGAGCGACTTGAAGTTCCAGCAGAAAAATCCTGCATATCGACGATTGCAACCTTCATCCCTCTTGCAGCAGCATCTAGGGCAATTCCTGCCCCAGTTATTCCGCCCCCCAATATCAAAAGATCAAAGCTTTCATTTGTTAGTTTTTCAATATGGCCTTGTCTATCAAGATTTGAAAATTTCATTTTGTCCCCTCCTTATATAAAAAGAGACCAAAAACACAATACCGCCTTGCGATAATGGATTTTTGGTCTCTCCGAGGTCTCTTACCGAGTTATTAACTTGATTTGATCATAACACTTCTTTTCTAAAAATAACAATAGGCTTTTAATACGTCGTTATATTTTTTATTTAGTCTCTGTTAATCTAGAATGTTGATTTCCGTTCCAGGCGCTTCGCTTTCCGCGGGGCGGGCGGTGAGCCTCCTCGTCGCAAAAGCTCCTGCGGCGTCTCACCTGTCCCGCTGCTCCCGCAGGAGTCTCGCACCACCTTCCACTCCAATCAACATTGTGCAAAAAATCAACCTTGAGCTTTAACACAGCCTTTATTTAAACACCATTGCTGCTTGAACTGCTTTTTTCCAGCCTGTATAAAGTTGATCCCTCTGTTTTGCTTCCATTGCTGGTTCGAAGGAATGCTCAATGGCCCATTGCTTAGCAATTTCTTCCTTACTTTTCCAAAACCCTACTGCCAAGCCTGCTAAATATGCTGCTCCAAGTGCAGTCGTTTCATTTATAGATGGTCTTTCGACTGATACATTTAATATGCCGCATTGGAATTCCATTAAGAAATCATTTTTAACAGCTCCACCATCAACACGTAAGGTTCTTAGCTCAATCCCAGAGTCTGCTTCCATCGCAGATAATACATCTTTAGTTTGATATGCAAGTGATTCTAGAGTTGCCCGGATGAAATGCTCCTTTGTGGTACCACGTGTTAAACCGAACACTGCTCCGCGGACATCACTATCCCAATACGGTGTGCCAAGTCCAACAAAAGCAGGAACGACATAAACCCCATCTGATGACTGTACTCTTTTTGCGTATTCCTCACTGGCTTTGGCATCTTTTAACATTCTTAATCCATCTCGGAGCCATTGAATGGCAGAACCTGCCACAAAAATACTGCCTTCTAGTGCATATTCTACTTTTCCGTTTAGTCCCCAAGCAATAGTTGTTAATAATCCATGTTCAGAGTGAACGGCTTTTTCACCTGTATTCATTAACATAAAGCATCCCGTACCGTAAGTGTTTTTAGCCATACCTTGTTCAAAACATGCTTGCCCGAATAAAGCAGCTTGCTGGTCACCAGCCGCTCCAGCGATTGGTACTTCTCTACCAAAGAAATGATAATCAACTGTGTGTGCATAAATTTCAGAAGAAGGACGTACTTCAGGTAGCATTGAAGCTGGAACCGTAAGAAGCTCAAGGAGCTCCTCGTCCCATTTCAACTCGTGAATGTTGTACATCAATGTTCTTGAAGCATTTGAATAATCTGTAACATGTGCTTTCCCACCAGATAACTTCCAAATAATCCATGTATCAATCGTCCCAAACAATAGCTTTCCTTCTTTTGCCAGTTGACGGACCCCTTCAACATTGTCTAGAATCCACTTTACTTTTGTTCCCGAAAAATAGGCATCAAGTAATAAACCTGTTTTATCTCTAAACAGAGCATTGTAACCTTTACCTTTTAGCTCATCACAAATTTCGCTAGTTTGTCTAGATTGCCAAACAATTGCATTATATACGGGAATACCCGTTTCTTTATCCCAAACAACCGTAGTCTCTCTTTGGTTGGTAATTCCGATTCCTTCTATTTGCTCAGGTTTGGTATTTGATTCAGATAAACATGTTGCAATGACTGCTAAAATAGATCCCCAGATTTCGTTTGCATTATGTTCGACCCAACCTGGCTTTGGAAAATATTGAGTAAATTCTTTCTGTGAAATATGAACAATTTCACCCTTTTTATTGAATAAAATTGCCCTTGAGCTAGTTGTCCCCTGATCTAATGATAAGATATATTTTTCCATCATTAATCCCCCAATTAATTTTTTATAAATATATTTAGTAAGTAATGTATGCAGCCACCTTTATTTTCTTTGCATTCTTTGTCTTATTGCCAGTAAGAGCAACCTTTACCCGCAATCAGTAATAAAAATGGTTGCTAATCCCTACGTGAATTAATTTGTTCCTATAAACATTATCCCAAAAACTAGAATAAAAGTACCTATCATTTCACTAAAAAGAGTTGAAAATGTTTGAGGTATTGTCGAACCTGTTTCGAGCCACAAAATTTTACTGATATTAATAATTATTATTTTACAAAAAGTTTTTTTATACAAACCGTTGCATAAAAACACAATAACGATTAAAATGAATTATGTTGATAAAA
>JAQSXG010000088.1 GCA_029256785.1 Neobacillus sp. | reverse complement strand
TGGGGAGCACCGTTACCAGTTCGTTCCCGGACCGAATCACAATTTCTTAAATTCTACTTTCTCAAACAATCCAGCGCATGTCATTCTAGAAAAAGAAGAACCTCATTTGCACATGAATCGACAGGATGCTGAAATGGAGGGAATCGAAGAGTGCGAAAGGGTACGTGTTTGGAATGGCCGCGGAGAATGTAGACTTAAAGTGAAGATTGGCGATAACGTCCTTCCCGGAGTTGTCGTGACTCAAGGCCTCTGGTCGGAAGAAAAAGGAACCATGCAACTAGTAAACTCACTAACACCTGACCGATTGGCCGACATGGGCGGAGGCGCCACCTTCTTCTCAGGCCGGGTAAGTGTTGAAAAAGCGTAAAAAATCAACCTCATTGTGGTGAGGTTGATTTTTATTTGAAGAATATTGAATAGTCTTACTTCCCTATTGACTTGGGTCAGGAGTCATTCCCAATTCCATTAGTTCCTCTTTGGTTTGTATCGACTCCATTTCCTTCCCAAGCTGCTTCATATCAGCTTCATTCCTAACCATTGAACCACTTACATCCATTTGATGAGCGAGAGTATCCTTCTTTACCATTATATTTTTAACATATTCAGCAATCTCATAAAGCTTACTTTCCGCTGCTTCCCTAACAGAAATCGGAATTCTTTTTCCACCATCCAAGGATGGCCTTCCAAGCATTGCCTGATTTGGCTCCAATGGTGTGGGAGTAACAGGAATCTCTAAGCCGTAGGTAGATCCGGTGGATGAATCTCTCATCGTCACTCTGTACTTGACGGATTCCTCGAAGCCAATCAATCTGAATCCTTGGCTTGTCATAATCGAGTGTACGCTGGTAAATGGTCTCTTTTCAAAAACTAGAGCTTTTGCCATCATATTGAATCACATCTCCTTGAATCTATTTTTCATCGACTGCTTGTCGACTTATCCTTATATACCCCAAAAATCAGCGAATGAATCAGAAAAGATTTATTTTTTTCAAACCCTCCAATATCTACTTATTCATGCAGCCTTCCAATTCAGCATACATAATTAGAAGCATCATGAAACTAGGAGGTTTATATGTCAAGCAATCCATTGGTAAAACCAAATTTATTTACACGAAGTTTACACCCAGAAAATCAAGAAACACCCATTTCGTTTATTCATTCCGAATCTCTTAGTAATAAACTATTTTTCAGAAGAAATCACTTTACCTATCCTTTGTTTACATCCTATCCATATTGGTTGCCAATAAGCGGTTTAGTGCCCACTACAAAAATATTCTCCCTCCAAGACATTCAGAAACTTCCTTCCAAGACTTTGAAGCTGGTCCTTGAATGCGCGGGAAACAAACGAGCATTATTCGAACCAAAAACCTTTGGTGAACAATGGGAAAAGGGAGCGATTAGCCAAGGTATCTGGAAGGGTGTACCCTTACGCACTCTACTAGAGCTGACCGGGGTAAGCGATGATGCAACAGAAGTCGTTATTGAAGGGTATGATTATGGTGTTAGGAAGGATTTAGATTCCATACACACTTTTGCTAGGAGTTTACCACTAAAAAAGGCATTCCATCCCGATACGCTAATCGCCTACGAATATAATCACCAACCCATTCCATTTAAGCACGGTTTTCCCTTAAGGCTAATTGTCCCACAGTGGTATGCAATGGCATCAGTTAAGTGGATTAGTCAAATTCGTTTGGTAAAAGAGAAATTTGAAGGACCGTTTCAGTCAATTGACTATGTTTATTATCCGAATAAGGAAAATAATAAAGATGCTACTCCGGTCACAACTATTCAGGTCAACTCCACCATTCAAAAGCCATTGGATATGGATACTCTTAATACAGGTATGCATAAAATCAAAGGAATTGCCTGGACAGGGCAGGGACATATTACCAAGGTAGAGGTTAGTGTCGATAACGGAAACACCTGGGAGGAAGCAATGGTTACGCCAGAAACCACGCAACGTTCAGGATACCAATGGTGTCCATGGACATTCGATTGGTTCGCCAGCAAAAAAGGAGAATACACTATCCTATCCAAAGCAACAGATTCAACCGGGCGCACCCAACCTAAAAAAAACCCCTGGAATAGAAAGGGCTATGGCTACAACGCAATCGACCAAATTAAAATCAAAATCGAATAACAACAGCTAAAGGATTTCACGAACACTGTCCACCCCACGTGGACAAATGACCGATTTGTCCACGCGTGGTGACAGGCACCCATTGGAGACTCCATTGGAGGCACCCGTTGGTACCCATTACACATCATCCAATAAAGTAAATGACATAGTTTACTAACTTTTTGAGGGTAGAGGTTTGTTTTTCCTTTTTTGCTATCGCACGTATATGCTGGGTATTGTATTGTTTACATTCTTCTTGCAGGTCTTTAATTCGTTGTCTGAGGTAGTCTTCGTTATATTCAAACATACTCTTACCTCCTTTTTTAAAGAGAGTGTCCTTTTTTATAGAGCGAGTTCACCAATGTTTTGAAGGGACGAGGTTTCTTCATTTTTCCTTTCTTCTTCGATGCTACCTGTGTTAACTCTTATGACTTGTTGGAGGGGAGCTTTTAATTTCCGGTCACGGACCACTACTTCTCCCAAAATATCTAAAGCAGCTACTTTGCTTGACAGCACTTCTCCACTTACATCCTTATCAAGGGTAAGCTGTCCATTTACTACAAGATTTATTGGATTTTCAAAGGATTGAAAATGGTTATTTGACCATACCTCTTCTCCCTCAATAAAGACAAAGCGGTTCTCATAAGACAATACTTCTGTATCCAGGAGGCTGATACGTTCATAAACAAGATCTTCCACCTCTTCGGAACAAATAATGACCGATGATGAATGGATCATCTCAATGCTATTAGTTAGTATTTCCCTCGAAACATCTGCATCTAGGATTATCGGCTTCTTCGTGAATAGCTTCTTATTTTTGAAACGACGAATCGAACGGGCATTTAGTCGAAGCGGTTTTGTCACAAGCTCATAACCTTCAGGGATCATTTCTAGATGACAACTGGCTAAAGATGCCACTTTTTTATATAAAAAGGATTCTTGATTTTCACATATTGAAATTTTCCCATTAACCTCTAACTTTTCAATTTTTTCATGAAAGGTTTCCATGTTTAAATCTTGAGCTAAGGAGAGTAAACCATTTACTACTAAGTACATTGGCTCTTCAAGCGAGTTAAGAAAGGAATTCGTTAGCGTGAATTTTCCGTTTTCAAACCGCGGCGGTGTCGAGCGATAAGCTTCAACTGCTCCTGAACCTTGCGTTAGTATTTGACCTGCTAGACCAGTGAGATGGGCGGGACAATATATATTCCCATTAACAATCAGATTTAGCTGTCCTGCTTTCAGCTGTTCTGCTTGAACATCCCTACTAATAATGACAATGCCGTTAACCACAAGGTTTACCGGCTCGGCAATTGATTCGAGAAAGGGCACATCGAGGTTAAACACCCCATTTAAATAACGGTAGCCTTCTGGGATTTCAACACTAGATCCGATATTGCCAATATTCAACTTTGACAGCAGCTGTGCATTCCCATGTCGATAGAGCACCATTCCTACATTTTCAATCTTTTCTATCCCCTTAATGCTTTCTTCCGTTGCATTCATCAAATTTAATAAGCCGACATTTCCGATTCGTTGATTCATTATTTTTCCTCCTCCAGAATCTTTCTTAATTTTTTTATAGCAAGATGCAGTTTATAACGCACTGTTGAGGCAGGTATTTCTAATTGCTTGCTGATTTCCTGACTCGATAGCCCTAACCAATATTTTTTAAAAATAAGATCACTAAATTCCTGCGGTAAATGTGCTAACAGCTCTGTTATTTCGAGATGATTCGAGGCAACCTCTTGAATGGAAAAATCAAAATCTTCCTCCCAGTCAGTCAACCGTTTTTCCTTTCTCCTTTCATCAATCAACTTGTTTTTGATGACGCGAAAGAACCATGCCCGCTGTTTGTAATCGGGGAGATGTAGGAGCTGTTCTTCCCCTAACGCCTTCACCATCGCATCCTGCACAAGGTCATTCGCTTCTTGTTCATGGCGCGCAACGGACCGGGCAAAGCGGTGAAGGTCATCCTTGAGCCTTTCATACAAATCACTTACTAGCATACTTACCACTCACTTTTACATTTTTTTAGGAACTCTTTCAGAGTATTTATATGGGGAAATTATACCATCTCTTGGAAGTCTCCACCGCTTTCACATAGATAACGAACGAGGGAGGGAAAGTGTTGGAAAAAAATATAAAAATATTTATATTTTTTAAAGGGCATCAAGTGTCCATCCCAGGAGGACAATGTACACGGGCGGTGCCTGTCACCACGGATAGCCCCTACACCTACAGAGCAATTTGTTGAAAAGATGTAAAAACGTCTTAGAGGATTATTGTACTAAACTATGATAATGTCTATTAGGAGCTGTTAAGAATTGGAGGCAATCAATAATGGGACTGGTAAAAGTTCTATTCATATTCGACGATGGAGGAGTATCAGTTAATAAGACTACCGAATTAGCTGATGCTTATAGAATGAGCGAAAGAGATGTTTTGTGCGAGGAAGATAATTTTCTTGTAATAAGACAGGTAACGTCTGAAACCGAAGATGTACTAATACTTGATTTTGAAAAAACCCAACTAGACCCGAACTATATTAACCCTATATTTATTGAACTTGAAAATATTAAAGGTATTGATTATACTCATGATTCTGTTATTAATTTTGCAAAGTATTTAATCCAAATAAGAGATGGGGAATAGCTCCAAATCACGACACATAAAAAGACAAGAATCAACGTTCTGATCCTTGTCTTTACTATTAATTCGTAGTTAAATATCCAATGGCCTTAGATTTGCTTCGATCTCCGCGCGTTTTGGTTCTAGGAATGGCGGTAATGCGAGCTGCTCACCTAGGGTTTCAATCGGTTCATCCACGTCGAATCCTGGTGTATCGGTAGATAGTTCAAATAAGATATGGTTCGGTTCTCTAAAATAGAAAGCCTTAAAGTAGTAGCGTTCCACTTTTCCGGAATTAATAAACCCAAACGAGGAGATTCGCTCTGCCCAGTAATTGTACTCTTCCTCATTTGGAACACGGAATGCTACATGGTGCACACTTCCTCGTCCAGCTCTTTCTCTAGGTAAATCCGGTCGTGATTCAATATGCACCTCTGCACCTGAACCGCCCTCACCCGTTGCAAAAACCTGAATTTCAGGGAAATCCCCAGCAAGCGAAGGATATGAACCCACCCGTGTAAAGCCCATTACTTCGGTTAATACGCCCGCAGTCGGTTCGGCAACTGCAACAGTTAGTGTCACCGGACCCAAACCAATAATAGCATGCTCGGTTAGGACATCACTTCCACCCCAAGGCTCACCAGCACGAACCCCTGTTTCACCGTTGTCAGCCACTAAAACCAGACGTGTCCCCTCATAATCTTGAAAGGCAAGCGAATCACGGTTCGCCCGTTTCACAATCGTTTCCTGATAGATTCCTAATTGCTTAAAACGATCTTCCCAATAGTGAAGTGCTGCAGTATCTCGAACCCTTAATGAAGTAGAAGAAATACTACCTACACCAGGATAGGTCCGGCCGAGCCCGGGGATATCAAAAAATGTAATCTCTGTGCCCGGGTTTCCTTTTGCGTCACCATAAAACAAATGATAAGACTCTGTATTATCCTGATTCACTGTTTTCTTAACCAATCGTAACCCTAACACCTTTGTATAAAAGTGAAAGTTTCTTTCCGCCTTGCCAGTTAAAATAGACACATGATGCAAGCCTAACAACTTCTTCATCAAAGTCACCCCTTCTTACGTATTAATATGCCCTAAATAAATTATCTCGAATTCGAGATAATTATATCTAAAAATTAATCTCCAGTCAACCGCCTTTACATTGAAGAAACCAACTCACAGCCCCTCTGTCCTCCCCGCGCGGACAAATGTATTTTACTGGTGCCTGTCACCCACAATGCCACCCTCAAATAAAAAAGCGAGAAGTGCATATGCACGTTCTCGCTTACTGGTTGTAGTCCCAGGCTATTTTCCATTCACCTTTTTCTTCGATGGCAAAGACTTCTTGCTTCAGGTCAAAGTTTCCGTATTTTCCTTTGTAAGTTTGCGTGACTAAAAACTTATAGACGTTCTTCAAGGCTGGTCCTGTTTTAGACATCTTCCAAGTGTCCACCTCTTCGTGCTTTCCCAGTGTGAAGGTGAAGGTTTCGACGCCAAAATGATTCATAAAGACATGAGCCCGATCTTGGATATAGTTGCCTTTGCTGAACCTTTCCTTCATCGCTGTGTGAAATAACCCCCAGGAACTTGAAAAGTCCCCTTTCTGCTCGTAACGATAAAATTCCTCAACCGTCTCCTCCGCCTGCTTGCTTTCCGAAAAGAAACTTCCCTTTATAAATAGAAATCCAACAAGTATAACAACAAAAAGTCCTATCCCAATGAACAACCCTTTTGGTAGAGCAGATCGTCTAGCCATAATACACTCCTTTGGACAACATTCTCCTATACCAAACCATATGCCCAAACCCTTCCAAATATTATTAATGGTGCTAGTTTGTGAATATAGAAACCCCAAATGTCCACCTGGAATGGACAGTGTCCACGCGTGGTGACAGGCACCAAAAAAAGCACCAAAAAAAAGTCACCAAAAAAAAACAAGACCTCTCTATAAGAAAGGTCTCGAATGTAAGGGTTATTCGCCTAGGTCCACGTTGTGATAGACTTGTTGGACGTCTTCTAGGTCTTCTAGGACGTCGATCATTTTTTCGAATTTTGCTTGGTCGGCTTCTGCTAGTGTTACGTCGTTTTGTGCAAGCATGGTTAGTTCTGCGACGGTAAAATCTGTGATTCCTGCATCTTTGAATGCACTTTGCACGGCGTGGAACTGATCTGGCTCAGCGTAAACGATGACAGAATCCTCTTCTTCAATAATATCACGCACATCAACATCTGCTTCCATTAATAGCTCAAGAACTTCATCGGCTGTTTTTCCTTCTATACCAATTACCGCGGTTGCATCAAACATATATGCAACAGATCCGCTAACACCCATGTTACCGCCATTTTTACCAAAAGCAGCACGTACATCTGAAGCTGTACGATTTACGTTATTTGTCAAAGCGTCGACGATGACCATTGATCCGCTTGGTCCGAAGCCTTCATAACGTAATTCAACATAGCTTTCTTCTGACCCGCCTTTTGCTTTTTCAATCGCACGGTCAATGATATGTCTTGGAACATTATAGGTTTTCGCACGCTCAAGGACGAATTTCAACGCCTGATTCGATTCAGGATTCGGTTCGCCCCGTCTTGCTGCTACATAAATTTCAACCCCGAATTTCGCATAAATACGACTAGTATTTGCATCCTTAGACGCTTTCTTTTCCTTAATATTATTCCACTTACGACCCATAATGAACACTCTCTTTCCGTATTAAATCTACATAAAAGTAGTAAGAACCTTCATCCACACTTTTATTTCATATTTACCTATACATTAACAGATATATTATACAGAAATGTCCAGCCCATTTCGAGTTTATTCCAAAAAAAAAATCCAAACGAAACCTAGCAACGTTAAGACGCTTTATATCCCTTGCCCATCATTTCATGGACGTTATGCACAGTGACATAGGCATTTTGATCAATGGTATGAATGATGCCTTTCAACTGGACGATTTCCTGTTTACTAATAACGATATAGAGCACCTCTTTGTTCTGCCCAGTGAAGCCGCCACGGCCTTCCAAAACGGTCAGTCCTCGCGACATTTTCTGCGTAATACTCTCCAAAACCTGCTCGGGTGAATTGGAAATAATCATTACCGCAACCTTTTCATCTAGACCTTCCACGATAAAGTCAATCGCCTTTGCCCCAATGTATACGACAAGTAGCGTATACATTGCTTTTTCAAGTCCAATAATAAACACCGAACCGACCACGACTAAAATATCAAAGACCAGCATACCTTTACCGATGCTCCAACCCAACAATTGATTAGCCAGCCGTGCGAGGATGGTCGATCCTCCTGATGTACCACCCGTGCGAAAAATCAGACCTAACCCGACACCCACCAATAAACCCGCAAAGATAGCTGCGAGAAAAGTGTCTCCTGTTACCTGCCGTCCAATGTCCTCTGTCAAATAGAGAAAACCAGAACAAGATGCAATGGAGAGCAGCGTATAAAACATCGTTCTTTTTTCAAAATATTTATAGCCGACAGCTAACAGCACAACATTTAGAACAAAATTCACAACCCCTGGAGACCACTCAAACAAATAGTAGGTCACAATCGTAATTCCAAGAATACCACCCTCGGATAGACGGTTTGGTATCGTAAAATAATTCACACCAATCGCAAAAATCAGCGCACCAACTAATATTAACAAGATATCCTTCAACGTTTTCTTCATAACCAACCACTCTTCTTATTTTTCTACCATAATAATACTACAATGACTGGTGACAGGCACCAAAAAATTGACACCAAAAAGACCAACACGAAAATGAGTTGGCCTTTTGTACAATCAACTTACCTTTAAATTAGCTGTACTTTCTTCAGACTGTTTGCCGCTTAGCTTATCAACCATAACGGAAATCGCACCGTCACCTGTCACGTTACATGCCGTACCAAAGCTATCCTGTGCAAGGTATAAGGCAATCATTAACGTTACCATTGTTTGATCAAAGCCCAGCATCGTTTCCAATAAGCCTAATGCTGCCATGACGGCACCGCCAGGAACTCCCGGTGCAGCAATCATCGTTACACCGAGCATTAAGATGAACGGAAAGTAGGATGCTAAGTCGGGAGAATTACCCGTTAAGAACAGAATCGCCATCGAACAACTAACCAACGTAATCGTACTACCAGAAAGGTGAATGGTTGCTAGCAATGGCACGGTAAAGTCTGCTATTTTTTCGCGGACTCCCACTTTCTTCGCCGCACTTAAAGTTACGGGAATGGTTGAGGCAGAAGATTGTGTTCCAAGCGCAGTAAAGTAGGCTGGGAGCATTCCTTTTAACAACTTCAAAGGGTTTTTGCCTGCGATCATTCCACCGGTAGTATATTGGAATAACAACATAACTATATGAAGAATAATGATCATTACAAATACTTTCGCAAAAACAGAGAGAATGGTTTCAACCTGTCCGCCATTTGTCATATTAGCAAAGATTCCAAGAATATGAACAGGAAGCAATGGAATGATGATCGCCGAGATTACTTTTTCTACGATTACACGGAACTCCTCTAGAACATTCGATAGAGAATTCCCCTTAACAACCGTGACTCCTATCCCTAGTAAAAAAGCTAACAGCAACGCTGTCATCACACCCATTACCGGCGGCATATCTACCGTAAAAAATGCGGAGAGCAACGCTTTTTCCGGGTTATCAAATTCACTAAAGGATCCACTTGCATCCAAGATTCTAGGATAAATGACCGAAGCAGCAAAAAAGGTAAGTAAACCAGCTAGAATCGTAGATAGATAGGCTAAGCCCGTTGTTATCCCCAAAAGCTTTCCAGCACCCTTTCCTAACTGGCCAATACCCGGTGCAATGAAACCTACGATAATTAAAGGAATCACAAAACCGAGAAAATTACCAAACAGGCCGTTAAACGTTGCTAGCGAGCGAATCGACCAATCTGGAGCAATTTTACCAATAATAATCCCAAGTATAATAGCTAATATAATTCGCGGCAGTAGCCCAAGTCTTTTCATTTATATGTCCTCCTGAAATGTACAATTGTACGTATTAGGTGGATTATACATTATTTTAGTAGAATAGTTAACCTATTTTTATAAAATAATTATTTTATTTAATAGGTGTCTCCCTATCCCACAGGCAGATACCGCCTAAAGCAAATCAACCAGCCAATAACAATGAAGAAAGAAAACGAGCGTATAAAAACTAGAAGCAAACACAGTTAAACCCTTTATAGCAGTGGATGTTGGCACCCTTTTAAAAAGAATAAACAGATATAAACAGACAGAAAAAGCAAGCTTAGTAAATAAAAATAGAATCGGATGGGTTTCATATATCTGGTTCATGACCGGATTCATTTCTTGGATAAACGAGTTTTCCAAACCAAAGTAGGTAATAAACGCATCAAAAATATTTAAAACCGACAAATAATGAAATAACAAAATCATCGCATCACCCCTTCACTGGTTCTTAATAAAGAACAATTAAACTAAAAAAATAAGCCGTTTTTACACCTATTATCTCCATACCACAAATTCGATAAACCTCATTCTTATTATAATATAAGTTCTTAATTAAGAACACCCCAACAAAAGGAAATTCCTCTTGGCAATTGCAAGGGGAATCTATTATTTGTTTAGCCAATAATTACACTTTCTTTTGGATAGTGATAATGTTCCTCCTTTGTTTCCCCTCTTATTAGGAATAAGAAAGAGAAGATACCAATCCTTCCAATGAACATTAAAAGGATGATAATAATTTTCCCACCTATACTTAGGTCTGCAGTGATCCCCATCGATAAACCTGTCGTTCCAAAAGCAGAACACACTTCGAAGAGAAGTTCTAGCAGGGACATCGTCGGTTCAAGATAGGAAAGTATAACGACCGCTATACCACAGATCATGGATGCAGTCGTAATAACAGTAAATGACTTTGAAATGTCTTCAGGAACAATTTCTCGTTTAAATATCTTAATGGTGTTATTCCCTTTCGCATAGGTATAGATACTTAACAACATGATGGCAAAAGTAGTTGTTCGAATACCACCTCCTACGCTACTAGGGGAAGCACCAATAAACATTAGAATACAAAGGATTAGTAAGGTAGGAGTGGAGAAGTCATTCATATCAAGTGTTGCAAGACCCCCATTTCGTGTCGTTACCGATTGGAATAGAGAATAGAAAAGGGATTCATGCCATGATTTATCTGCAAAAAAATGCTTTGCCTCAAATAGATAGATAAGCACGGCACCGGCTATGATTAATGCAAAAAAGGTAAAAGTAGTTAGTTTCGTAAATAGTGAGAACCTAAAGGAAGATGCCCCCTTCTTTACAATAAATTCCTTTACCTCAATAAGCACCGGGAAGCCAATCGATCCAAAAATCATTAAAATGATGTTAATAGATTGGATAAAATAATCGTTAGCAAACGGAATTAAAGATTCTCCCGTAATATCAAATCCCGCATTGGTTGTCGCACTTACAGAAGCAAAAAAACCTTGTACCATTGCTTCTTCCCAAGTTGGAAAGTAGTTTAGGAAATAGATACCCAATATAACCGTTCCAATCAATTCGATAATTAATATTAAAATTAGGATTTGACGTACCAGGTTTACCAACCCTGAAAGACTAGATTGGTTTTGGTCTGTCATAATTAATTTTCTTTCTGTTAGTCCAATCTTTTTCCCCATTACAATCCAGAAAAATGTTCCTAGCGTCATGACACCGATTCCGCCGAATTGCAAAATAAAAGCAAAAATAAATGTCCCAGGAACACTTAATAACTCCGGTAATTGGATTGGGGAAAGGCCTGTCACACTTACAGCACTTGCAGAAATGAAAAGAGCATCCAGGACAGAAAGCATTGCACCTTCCTTTAAAGTAATTGGAAGGAGTAAGAGTATAGTTGAAATGATCACGGCTGCGAAATAAAAAATAACCAGTAGCTGTACGGACGAAAAGTGCAACTTGTGTTTAGAAGTTGGCATTTGTTTTCTCATTCTTTTATTAACCTCATTTACATGGTTGTATCTGTTAAAATACTTAATTGATACTATCATATTATTCTCCAAACCGGGTAAATGCAATAATATGTGGGGACCTC
>JAQSXG010000712.1 GCA_029256785.1 Neobacillus sp. | reverse complement strand
AGGCTGGTTATAAAAATCTCAACGACATAATCAAAAATAAAACCCCATTAAAAACCGGAGATAAAGTATATGCAATAAATATGAATAAAGCAATTGTTTTATTCTTAATTGGCGAAAATCCAATGGAAGAAGGAATGAATATATTAGGAGCACATATTGATTCTCCAAGGCTTGATATTAAGCAAAATCCTTTGTATGAAAATTCGGAGCTGGCTTATCTTGATACACATTATTATGGTGGAATTAAGAAATACCAATGGGCAACGATACCTCTGGCCATTCATGGAGTTATTGCTAAAAAAGACGGCAGTGTTATAGATATTGTAATAGGAGAAGATGAAAATGATCCTGTTGTATTTATTTCTGATCTTCTGGTACATTTAGCAGGGGAACAACTTGATAAAAAAGCGAATAAAGTTATTGTAGGCGAAGACTTAGATATAATTATTGGTAATAAACCACTAAAAGGAGAAGAAAAAGACGCTGTTAAGAAACAGATATTGAAACTAATCAACGATACATATAATATTGAAGAAGAAGATTTTATTTCAGCAGAATTAGAAGTTATTCCGGCAGGTAAAGCAAGAGAAGCTGGACTTGATCGGAGTATGATCATGGCCTATGGTCATGATGACAGAGTATGTGCTTTCACCTCTTTAGCAGCAATGCTTGAACTTAATAATGCAAAGAGAACTGTTTGTACACTTCTAGTCGATAAAGAAGAAATTGGAAGCGTTGGGGCAACAGGAATGCACTCTAGATTTTTTGAAAATACGGTTGCCGAACTGTTAAATTCGCTGGGTATCTATTCAGAACTGACATTAAGACGGACACTTGCAAATTCTAAAATGCTGTCATCCGATGTCAGCGCGGCCTTTGATCCCACCTATCCGACTGCATTTGAAAAAAATAATACTGCTTTCTTTGCAAAAGGAATGGTCTTTAATAAGTACACCGGTTCAGGAGGAAAATTCGGTTCCAATGATGCGAATGCAGAATATATTGCCCAATTAAGAAAGATTCTGGATGACAGTAAAGTTTCGTATCAAACAGCAGAACTTGGAAAAGTTGATGTTGGTGGCGGCGGTACCATTGCTTATATCTTATCTCACTATGGAATGGAAATCATCGATTGCGGTGTAGCCGTTTTAAATATGCATGCTCCCTGGGAAGTAGTGAGCAAAGCTGATGTATATGAAACCAAAAAAGGATATACGGTATTTTTGACTTCGACATTTTGATTTCGTCTCACTAACAAAGGGGACGTTGCAATAAGTACTAAGTGAAACGCCCTCTTTCTTCCAGATAAAGCTGCCAAAAAGACAACTTGTGCTTTAAGGTGTACTATCAATGAATTCACCAATTATATTTGCATACTCCAGCCCTCTGCCTTTTCCCGTATTTCAACAAATCTTTTATAGACACCTTCTCTTTTCACTAATGCCTTATGTGTTCCATGTTCCGCAATTTCTCCCTGATCCACTACCAAAATCTGATCTGCATTCTCTATCGTTGCCAGGCGGTGTGCGATTGTAACAATCGTCTTTCCTTTGGTCAATTCTGATAGTGCTGCCTGAATATAGTGTTCATTTTCAGGGTCAATAGAAGCAGTGGCTTCATCCAGGATGATAATTGGTGCATCTTTAAGGATTGCTCTTGCAATGGATATTCTTTGTTTTTCACCACCTGATAATGTACCTCCTCCCTCTCCGATTACCGTATCATAACCATTTGGCAGGGCTATAATAAAATCATGGCAGCATGCTTTTTTTGCTGCATGGATCATCTCCTTCTCTGTGGCGTTCGGATTTCCAAAACATATATTATTACGAATTGTATTTTGGAACAAATATACATTCTGGAAGACCATAGAAATATTGGACAACAGACTGTCACAGGTAAATTCCTTTACATTCACACCGCCTACTTCAATACTTCCGCTATTTACATCATAGAACTTGGCAATCAGATTGCAGATTGTGGTTTTTCCGCTGCCGGAGGCTCCAACAATTGCCGTTGTGGTTTTTTCCGGAATTACAAAGCTTACATGATTGAGTATTAATCTGGAATCATAACCAAAAGATACATCATGAAACTCGATTCCATAATGAGTAAGAGGAATCTCTCTGCCTCCTTCGTCAATAAATTCTTCCGATTTCAAGGCATCCAATTGATTCATAGCATCCTCAATTACCCCTAATACATGTGCACTATCGCTGATGGGTTCAATGGAAGCAAATACGCTGAAAGACAAAAATGATAATAATAGCATATTTGTAATGGATATCTGGTTCGTCCATCCAAGATAGACAGCTGACAGCACCAGCATCACGGAACCTGTTTTTAATACTAACAGATGCAGGCAATTGGCCGGTACAAATCCCCATTCGATTTTTAAATGAATCCTTCTGCTCTCTTTGCAAGCCCTTTTCATCGAATCTATGGCTGCGCCATCCTGTCCAAAAGATTTTACGACAGGCAGCCCTCTTGCATATTCAATTGCCGCATTGGTTAGATCACGATCCGTCTGGGCAGATAC
>JAQSXG010000087.1 GCA_029256785.1 Neobacillus sp. | reverse complement strand
AAATGAAACGATTGATGCTTGTTTAGAACGAATGAAAAAAGAGGAGTATGTTCCTGTACGCCGGACGGAAAAGCCAGTTTTTCAGGAGATAATAAAGAATGGTGAAACTACTTATGAACCTATAGGGAGGGAAATCATCTTCGAGGCAGTGAAAATGGAGTAAAAGACGAACATTCGTTTTTAATTGAATTACATCGTTCGTTTTTATTGACCTTTTGTTAGGTATATTGGTAATATAAAGGTGACAAAAAAATAAAAGTATCTAATACCCTCGTATAATAATGGGAATATGGCCCATAAGTTTCTACCCAATTACCGTAAATGATTGGACTATGAGGGAAGTGGACAATGCCGGAAATGTCATTCATTTCGTTACATGGTATTTTTCTGTGCCGATTTCAGCCCGGACAGACTGCTTTCCCTCATCATAGATAGGGGAAGTCTCTGTTGTCGGGCTTTTTTATATTGGAAAAGTTAGGGGTGAAAACATGAATACGAATGTGGCAGTAATTATGGGAAGTAAATCGGATTGGGAAACGATGAAGCATACATGTGAAATCCTTGATACTCTTGAGATTGCATATGAGAAAAAGGTGGTTTCTGCCCATCGGACACCTGACTTAATGTTTGAATTTGCCGAGACTGCTAGAGTAAGAGGAATAAAGGTAATCATAGCCGGTGCGGGAGGTGCTGCCCATTTACCTGGGATGGTAGCAGCGAAAACAACTTTGCCCGTTATAGGTGTTCCGGTCCAATCGAAAGTATTGAATGGTTATGACTCGTTACTATCGATTGTGCAAATGCCAGCGGGTGTCCCTGTAGCTACTGTTGCTATTGGCAAGGCGGGAGCAACCAATGCAGGACTACTTGCAGCGCAAATATTAGCGACAACCGATTTAGACTTGGCAGAGCGATTAGAGCAAGTTCGGTTACAATCAAAAATAAAGGTAATGGAAAGTAGTGATGAGCTTGTCTAAGAAGGTCATACTACCCGGGAAAACCATTGGGATTATTGGTGGTGGGCAACTCGGGAGAATGATGGCACTTGCAGCAAAAGCGATGGGTTACCGCATTGCCGTTCTTGACCCTGTTATCGATTCACCCTGTGGTCAAGTGGCAGATGTGAAAATTATAGGGGCATATGATGATGATCAGGCCATAAGTAAACTAGCGGAGGTCAGCGACTGTATCACCTACGAATTTGAGAATATTGAGGTATCCTCCCTTGAATGGCTATGTAACCACTCGTATGTGCCACAGGGTTGGGACATACTTGCTGTCACCCAAAATCGAATCAAGGAAAAGATTGCAATAGAAGTGGCTGGAGGTGTGGTAGCACCGTATGAGGTGATTCATTCACTTAAAGACATAACGGAAGCTATCCAAAGGCTGGGTGTTCCTGTTGTATTAAAAACAGCGCGGGGTGGCTATGATGGGAAAGGTCAGGCGGTGATACACAGCGAGAAAGAAATTGAAAAGGCGTTACCACTCCTTGAACATGGTGAATGTATTATGGAGAAATGGGTTCCTTTTAAAAAAGAGATTTCTGTCATTATCACAAGGAGTGCAGGGGGGCAAACGGCCGTTTTTCCTGTCGCTGAAAATATTCATCATGATAATATTCTTCATCAAACGATTGTCCCAGCAAGAATAAGTAAAAAAGCAGAGGAATCAGCTATTCGAGTTGCTAGAGATCTTGCGAATGCATTGGGCTTAGTGGGTACCCTGGCAGTGGAGATGTTTCTAACAGAGGATGATACGATTTACATAAATGAGCTTGCGCCAAGACCACATAATTCCGGGCACTACTCCATTGAAGCCTGCGAAACTTCACAGTTCGAGCAACATATCCGAGCAATCTGTCATTTGCCTTTCGGAAGTACGAGGCTATTAAAACCGGCAGTTATGGTCAATATATTAGGAGAACACCAACCAGCCATTATGGAGAGAATGGCGGAGTTTACCAATTGGAAGATTCACTTTTACGGTAAAAATGACCCTAAACATAAGAGGAAGATGGGCCATGTAACGATCCTTTGCGATTCTGTTGAAGCAGTAATTGAAGAGGTTGAAAACAGTTGTATATGGGAAGAAAAAAGTTTGGAGGCAAAAGGATGATTGATCGCTATACAAGACCTGAAATGGGTGCAATTTGGAAGGATGGAAATCGCTTTAACGCATGGCTAGAGGTTGAAATACTCGCCTGTGAGGCATGGTCTGCCCTGGGTGAAATTCCAAAGGAAGATGTGCAAAAACTTCGTGAAAATGCATCTTTTGATATAGAGAAAATTAAAGAAATTGAAGAGGAAACAAGACATGATGTCGTCGCGTTTACTCGGGCAGTTTCAGAGACACTAGGTGAGGAACGCAAGTGGGTGCACTATGGCTTAACCTCCACAGATGTCGTTGATACCGCACTATCTTATGTGTTAAAGCAGGCAAATGAAATTTTACAAAAAGATATTGAGAACTTTATTGAAATTTTAAAGAACAAGGCGATTGAACATAAATATACCGTGATGATGGGGCGGACGCATGGGGTTCATGCGGAACCGACTACCTTTGGGCTTAAGCTTGCACTATGGTATGAAGAAATGAAACGTAACCTAGACCGCTTTAAACAAGCCGCACAAGGTGTAGAGTTTGGAAAAATTTCAGGGGCCGTTGGAACATATGCCAATATTGATCCGTTTGTTGAGCAGTATGTTTGTGAAAAATTGGGGTTAGGACGGGCGCCTATCTCGACTCAAACATTACAGCGTGACCGGCATGCACACTATATGTCAACCATTGCTTTGATAGCCACTTCAATTGAAAAGTTCGCGGTAGAAGTTCGTGGTTTGCAAAAAAGCGAAACACGTGAAGTAGAAGAGTTCTTTGCCAAAGGACAAAAAGGTTCCTCGGCCATGCCGCATAAACGGAATCCAATCGGTTCTGAAAACATGACAGGAATTGCCCGTGTAATTCGTGGTTATATGATGACAGCATATGAAAATGTACCGCTTTGGCATGAGCGTGATATTTCACATTCTTCGGCAGAGAGAATTATCCTACCGGATGCAACGATTGGCTTGAACTATATGTTGAATCGGTTTGGTACGATCGTTAAAAACCTAACAGTGTATCCGGAGAATATGAAACGAAATATGGATCGGACACTTGGATTAATTTATTCTCAGCGTGTCCTACTAACTCTAATTGATAAGGGCCTATCTCGTGAAGAGGCCTATGATACGGTGCAGCCAAAGGCAATGGAAGCATGGGAAAAACAAGTTCACTTCCGCGGCTTGGTTGAAAAGGAAGCGAAAATAGCTAACCTGCTTACGGCTGAAGAAATCGCTGACTGTTTTGATTACAGCTACCACCTGCAACATGTGGATACTATTTTTGAAAGATTAGGACTTAATTAGATACTAATAGGGGGGGAATCTTCCCCCTTATCTACACTTAAAATTCCCAATATTGCGAATTAGGAGGCGTTTCTTTTGAGAGAACTTCTATATGAAGGCAAGGCGAAGCGGATATATCAAACGGAGAACGAGCAGACGGTATTAATCGAATATAAGGATTCTGCTACCGCTTATAATGGACAAAAGAAGGCAGATATTGGTGGCAAGGGACGACTAAATAATGAGATTACTAGTCTGCTATTTTTAATGTTAAAAGAAAACGGGATTGAATCTCATTTTATTAATCGGATATCAGAAACTGAGCAGCTTGTGAAAAAGGTGGCAATTATCCCGCTTGAGGTTGTCGTCCGCAATGTAGCTGCCGGTAGTCTCGCAACAAGATTGGGAATCAAAGAAGGAAAAGAACTAGCAACGCCAATCGTAGAGTTTTACCTGAAAGACGATGAACTAGGTGATCCACTCGTAACCGCTGACCATATTTTTGAACTGAAAGTGGCAACAGCTGAAGAACTGACTACTTTGAAAGTGATGGCCTTAGAAATAAATACAGTTTTATCAAGCTTTTTTTTAGAGCTTGGCATCCGTCTTATTGATTTTAAACTGGAGTTTGGTAAGGACCTTGAGGGTAAAATCCTCTTGGCTGATGAGATTTCACCAGACACCTGTAGGTTATGGGACCAAAAAACAAATGAAAAGCTCGATAAGGATGTATTTCGGCGTGATTTAGGTAGTTTAACAGAAGCCTATGAAACCATTTTAATGAGAATTGGGGGAAATCAGCATGTATAAGGTAAAGGTATACGTTACGTTAAGAGAAAGTGTCTTAGATCCACAGGGAAAGGCGGTAACCCAATCTTTACATGCATTAGACTATCAAGAAGTCGCTGATGTCCGAATCGGTAAATATATGGAATTAACGATTGAAAAATCAACCCGTGACATAAATGAAGTAGTTAAAGATATATGTACAAAGTTGTTAGCCAATCCTGTCATTGAAGACTATCGTTACGAAGTAGAGGAGTGTGTTCCTCAGTGAAGTTTGCAGTTATCGTCTTTCCGGGGTCTAACTGTGATATCGATATGTACCATGCGATTAAAGATGAGCTAGGTGAGCAGGTTGAATACGTCTGGCATGATACCGAGTGCTTAGACGAATTTGATGCCATTTTGCTACCTGGCGGTTTTTCCTATGGTGATTATTTACGAACAGGAGCGATAGCCCGTTTTAGTAAGGTCATGAAGGCAGTAGTAAAAGCAGCCGAGGCTGGAAAGCCGATTCTTGGCGTGTGCAACGGATTTCAAATTCTCCTGGAAGCTGGGTTACTGCCTGGGGCAATGAGGAGAAATAAAAGTCTTTCATTTATTTGTAAATCAGTAGAACTCAAGGTAGTAAACCATCAAACAATGTTTTCATCAGCATTTTCTCAAAATGAAACAATCACTGTTCCGGTTGCTCACGGAGAAGGAAATTATTACTGTGACGAACAAACGCTAGCCAGTTTAAAAGCAAATAACCAAATCGTTTTTTCGTACCAAGAAAATCCAAATGGTAGCCTTGAAGATATTGCTGGGATTGTAAATGAAAAAGGGAACGTACTTGGGATGATGCCTCATCCCGAAAGAGCAGTGGATGTGCTTTTAGGCGGTGCAGATGGATTAAGATTGTTTCAATCAATTGTAAAGACTTGGAGGGAAGCAAATGTTGTTAACGCTTGAACCAAATCCAGAACAGATTAAGGCAGAAAAAATCTATCAGCAAATGGGTTTATCCGATGATGAATTTGCAATGGTTGAAAAGATTTTAGGACGGACGCCGAATTATACTGAAACCGGTTTGTTTGCGGTCATGTGGTCGGAGCATTGTAGCTATAAAAATTCAAAGCCGATATTAAAAAAGTTCCCGGTTACTGGTAAAAGAGTATTGCAAGGACCTGGTGAGGGGGCGGGTATTGTAGATATTGGTGATGGGCAGGCGGTTGTTTTTAAAATTGAAAGCCATAATCATCCTTCTGCGATTGAACCATATCAAGGAGCGGCAACTGGTGTTGGTGGGATTATCCGAGATGTGTTTTCAATGGGGGCACGTCCGATTGCTCTATTAAACTCTCTTCGCTTTGGCGAATTGGATTCCGCGAGAGTTCGATATCTATTTAAAGAAGTGGTAGCAGGGATAGCGGGATATGGAAATTGTATTGGAATTCCGACTGTCGGTGGTGAAGTTCAATTCGATCCGTGCTATGAAGGAAATCCATTAGTCAATGCTATGTGTGTTGGGTTAATAGACCATAAGGATATACAAAAAGGGCAGGCACATGGAGAAGGCAATACAGTTATGTATGTCGGTGCGAAAACTGGTCGGGATGGGATTCATGGTGCCACCTTTGCTTCCGAGGAATTAACAGATCAATCCGAAGAAAATCGTCCCGCAGTTCAGGTTGGCGATCCATTCATGGAGAAGCTCCTATTAGAGGCATGTTTAGAATTGATCCATAATGATGCATTGGTTGGTATTCAGGATATGGGTGCCGCTGGTCTAGTGAGTTCCTCTGCTGAAATGGCAAGTAAAGCTGGTATGGGAATGGAAATGAATTTAGACGCTGTTCCTCAACGGGAAGCTGGGATGACTGCTTATGAAATGATGCTTTCTGAATCACAGGAAAGAATGCTTATTGTTGTGAAAAAAGGAAGAGAGCAAGAGATTGTTGATCTATTTGCAAAATATGGACTAGAGGCAGTAGCTATTGGCACGGTGACCAAGGACAAACAGCTACGCTTACTACATAACGGAGAAATCGTCGCAGATGTGCCGGCAGATGCGTTAGCCGAGGAAGCTCCGGTTTATCATAAGCCATCAAAGGAACCGGTCTATTTTGCAGAATTCCAGACGATGGAGAAAACTATCCCTCAAGTAGAAGATTTGAAAGAGACACTTTTGAAAATCTTGAGTCAGCCAACTGTTGCCAGTAAGGAATGGGTTTATCAACAATACGATTATATGGTCCGGACAAATACGGTTGTAGCACCGGGATCTGATGCTTCAGTCGTGAGAATTCGCGGAACGCGCAAAGCCTTAGCAATGACGGTTGATTGTAATTCTCGCTACGTTTATTTAGATCCTGAAGCGGGTGGAAAAATTGCGGTTGCAGAGGCTGCACGCAATATTATCTGTTCAGGTGCGGAACCATTAGCGATTACCGATAATCTCAATTTTGGAAATCCTGAAAAGCCGGAAGTATTTTGGCAGCTTGAAAAAGCAGCAGATGGTATGAGCGAGGCGTGCCGTACGCTAAAGACACCAGTAATCGGAGGAAATGTCTCTTTATATAATGAAACAAGCGGGACAGCCATTTATCCAACGCCAGTGGTTGGTATGGTGGGATTAGTAACAGACCTAGACCATATTACTACTCAGCAATTTAAAAATAGAGGCGACCTTATTTATTTAGTAGGGGAAGCAAAAGATGAGTTTGGCGGTAGCGAATTGCAAAAGCTCATTCACGGAAAAATATTCGGTAAGGCACCGGAAATTGACATGATGATTGAAAAAGAAAGACAGGATCAAATTCTAGCTGCGATTCGCAGCGGATGGATTCAATCTGCACATGACCTATCGGAAGGCGGATTAGCAGTGGCTGTAGCAGAATCATTATTCACAAAAGAGACTGAGTTGGGTGCAGATATATGTATAGAAGGAAATCCTGTTACAGCTCTATTT
This sequence comes from Neobacillus sp., assembly GCA_029256785.1. Lineage (GTDB taxonomy): Bacteria > Bacillota > Bacilli > Bacillales > Cytobacillaceae > Neobacillus. Next base: position 4,732 of record JAQSXG010000087.1, on the reverse strand, counting down.
AGTGAAACGCAATCTCGCTTTCTATTAACGATTAAACAGGAGCATCAAGCAGAGTTTGAAGGTTTAGTCGCTGCTACGCTTGTTGGTACGGTGAATGATACAGGGATGCTAAGATTTGTTACCGATAAAAATGAAGCGATTCTTGAAGGAACTGTAGATGAATTTCAGGATGCCTGGAAAGGAGCTATCCCATGCTTACTGAAATAAAAGGGTTAAATGAAGAGTGTGGAGTATTTGGTGTTTGGGGACATCCGGACGCAGCTCAATTAACCTACTATGGGCTCCATAGTCTTCAGCATCGTGGCCAAGAAGGTACAGGAATTGTTGTAAATGATGGACAGAAACTTAAAGTGGTAAAAGGGGAGGGTCTTGTATCCGAAATTTTTACCGAAGGGGTAATAAAAGAACTGGAAGGCACCTCTGCAATTGGGCATGTTCGCTATGCGACAGCAGGTGGCGGTGGCTATGAGAATGTGCAGCCATTGCTTTTTCATTCGCAAAATGGCAGCCTTGCGCTTGCCCATAATGGGAATCTAGTAAATGCCAATTTGTTAAAGCATCAGCTTGAAGCACAGGGAAGTATTTTTCAAACAAGCTCGGATACTGAGGTGTTAGCCCATTTAATGAAAAGAAGCGGATATTCCCAGCCAAAGGATCAGGTGAAAAATGCCCTTTCGATGTTAAAAGGGGCTTATGCCTATGTGATTATGACAGAAACAGAAATGATGGTTGCCCTTGACCCACATGGTCTAAGACCACTGTCACTTGGCTGCATAGGGGATGCTTTTGTTGTTGCCTCAGAAACATGTGCCTTCGATGTTGTTGGAGCAGAATACATCCGTGACATCATGCCGGGGGAACTTTTGATTATCAATGATAAAGGTTTAACCTCAGAGAGATTTTCAGTGAGCTCAACGAGAGCCATTTGTACAATGGAATATGTTTATTTTTCTAGGCCAGACAGTAATATTCAAGGAATCAATGTTCATACTGCACGGAAAAACATGGGAAAAATCCTTGCTGTTGAGGCACCTTTTGAAGCAGATGTGGTCACAGGTGTTCCAGATTCAAGTATCTCAGCAGCGATTGGCTATGCGGAAGTTTCGGGTATTCCGTATGAAATGGGTCTGATTAAGAACAAATATGTTGGCCGGACCTTTATTCAGCCTTCACAAACATTACGGGAGCAGGGTGTAAAAATGAAGCTGTCTGCCGTTCGCGGCGTTGTCGAAGGAAAACGAGTAGTGATGGTTGACGATTCGATTGTTCGGGGAACAACGAGCAGACGGATTGTAACCATGCTTAAGGAGGCAGGAGCAACAGAAGTGCATGTCGTAATTAGTTCTCCTCCGATTAAAAACCCGTGTTTCTATGGAATTGATACTTCTTCGAAAGAAGAATTGATAGCCTCAGATAAGTCGGTGGAGGAAATTAGAAAACTAATCGGGGCGGACACATTAACGTTTATTAGCACAGAAGGTATGATGAAAGCCTTTGGACAAACGGAAGCAGACGGTACGAATGGGTATTGCCTTGCTTGCTTTAACGGAAAATATCCGACTGAAATCTATCCAGATACGCTTCAGTACTATTATCAAAAGGGGTGAGCAGGCTTGGCTAATGCATATAAGCAAGCGGGAGTAGATATTGAAGCCGGTTATGAAGCGGTTATGAGAATGAAAAAGCATGTTCAGAAAACCGCTCGTATTGGTGTGTTAGGTGGTTTAGGCGGATTTGGCGGTATGTTTGATTTATCCTCGATTAACCTAAAGGAGCCTGTCCTTGTATCAGGAACGGATGGGGTTGGCACAAAGCTTATGCTTGCTTTTAAAATGGATCGTCATGATACGATTGGCATCGATGCGGTAGCTATGTGTGTGAATGACATCGTTGTTCAAGGTGCCGAGCCTTTATTCTTTTTAGATTATATTGCTACCGGTAAAGCCAATCCGGAAAAAATTGAGGCAATTGTCAAAGGAATTGCAGGCGGGTGTGAACAGGCTGGTTGTGCATTAATCGGTGGTGAAACAGCAGAAATGCCAGGGCTCTATGATGAGCAAGAATACGATCTAGCTGGGTTTTCTGTCGGTGCATGTGAGAAATCGCAGGTAATAACAGGTGAGTCCATTCGCCCGGGGGATGTGCTAATTGGCTTGGCATCAAGCGGAATTCATAGCAATGGCTATTCGCTTGTACGCAAAGTATTTGAAGACTGGTCGTTGACCCAATATGTGGATGAACTCGGGTGCAGTTTGGGGGAAGAGCTCCTTAAGCCAACAAAGATTTATGTTAAACCAATCCTGTCTGCTTTAAAAAAATTCCCGGTTAAAGGGATGGCTCATATTACAGGTGGCGGCTTTGTTGAGAATATCCCACGGATGCTTCCGTCTGGATTAGGTGCCCAACTAGATGAAAACAACTGGACTATGCCACCTGTGTTTCCATTAATGGCTAAGATTGGACAAATAGACTGGCAGGAGATGTATAATATTTTTAATATGGGCATTGGTATGGTTCTTGCGGTAGACCGAGAGTATGCTAGTTTGGCAGTAGAACATTTTAAAGAAGCCGGAGAAAAGGTTTTTAAAATTGGGGTTGTTACTGAAAAACATGGGGTTACTATTGGTGGTGAACGATGAAGACGATTGCCGTGTTTGCATCAGGCAGCGGAAGTAATTTTCAAGCAATGATCGATGCTGTACAAAATGGAGACCTTTGTGCCAAGCTTGCTCTTTTAATATGTGACAAACCAAGTGCCCAGGCAATTGATCGAGCAAAGGAAGCGGGGATTCACTCGTTTATTTTTAATCCAAAGGATTATCGCTTCAAGGAAGATTATGAAAAGGAAATTCTGTGCGAATTAAAAAATATCGGTGCTGACTTGCTTGTTCTTGCAGGCTATATGCGCTTAATTGGACCAACCTTGTTAGCGGAATATCAAGGGCGGATTGTGAATATCCATCCGTCGCTGTTGCCAGCTTTTCCAGGGAAGGATGCCATCGGTCAGGCATTGGAAGCAAATGTGAAACAGAGTGGTGTGACCATTCATTTTGTTGATGAAGGAATGGATACGGGACCAATTATAGTACAAGAAAGTGTAACGATTGATGAGTCGGAAACTAAAGATAGCTTGCAACGGAAAATACAAACGATTGAACATAGACTTTATCCAGCAGTATTAAAAATGTTGTTAGCGAGAGGGGAAGTTACTAGTGGCAAAAAAACGCGCGCTTATTAGCGTTTCAGATAAAAGCGGAATCATTGAGTTTGCAAGAGAGTTAGTCCAGCTTGGTTTTGAAATTATTTCGACTGGTGGAACAAAGAGTAAATTGCAGGAGCAGGGTATTCCTGTTCGTAGTGTGAGTGAAGTGACAGGATTTCCTGAGATTTTAGAGGGAAGGGTAAAAACGTTAAATCCATTGATTCATGGAGGATTACTGGCAAAACATGATGACCAGCAGCATCAACAGCAGCTTAGTGAACATGGAATTGAGCCAATTCAGCTCGTTTGTGTAAATCTCTATCCGTTTCAGCAAACGATCGCTAAGCCAGAGGTAACAGTCGAAGAGGCAATTGAAAACATCGATATTGGTGGACCAACTATGCTCCGTGCATCAGCGAAAAATCACCAATATGTATCTGTGGTTGTTGATCCACTTGATTACGAAACGGTAATTGAGGAATTAAGGTCAGAGGGGAAGACTACACCCGAAACCCGCAGAAGACTAGCTGCTAAGGTATTCCGTCATACGGCTTCCTATGATGCGTTGATAGCGGAATATATGACTGCTCTTGCAGAAGAAGAAACACCAGAAAAACTGACCGTTACATATGAATTGAAACAAACACTTCGGTATGGAGAAAATCCGCACCAAAAGGCAGCCTTTTATCAGAAACCACTCGGTTCCAAATTTTCAATTGCCAGTGCTGAACAGCTACATGGAAAAGAACTTTCCTATAATAACATCAATGATGCGGATGCAGCTCTACAAATAGTAAAGGAATTTGCTGAACCTGCTGCGGTAGCGGTTAAACATATGAATCCATGTGGTGTAGGAACAGGTAAATCTAGCTTCGAGGCGTTTGAGAAAGCATTAGCTGCTGACCCTGTATCGATTTTTGGTGGGATTATTGCATTTAATAGAGAAGTGGATGCTCAAACAGCAGAAAGGCTTCGTGAAATCTTTTTAGAAATCATCATTGCTCCTTCTTTTTCGCAAGAGGCATTAGCAATCTTAACCTCGAAAAAGAACCTTCGCCTTTTAACTATTCCCTTTGAGGCTGGGAAGGAGGAAATGAAATTAACGACGATCGAGGGCGGATTATTAGCACAAGAGCACGATCAGCTCACATTAGAGAACGCCACGATTTCGATCCCGACAAAAAGACAGCCATCGGAACAGGAGTGGGAGTCATTAAAATTAGGCTGGAAGGTTGTAAAACACGTGAAGTCCAATGCTATCGTTGTTGCTCGGGAAGACATGACTATTGGTATTGGTGCCGGACAAATGAACCGAGTAGGCTCAGCTGAAATCGCACTTAAACAAGCCGGAGACAAAGCAGCCGGTGCTAGCCTTGCCTCAGATGCCTTCTTTCCAATGGACGATACGGTTGAAGCGGCAGCAAAAGCTGGAATTACAGCAATTATCCAGCCTGGTGGATCCATTCGTGACGAAGACTCAATAAAAAAGGCTGATGAATATGGCATTGCCATGGTATTCACCGGAGTAAG
>JAQSXG010000711.1 GCA_029256785.1 Neobacillus sp. | reverse complement strand
CTTCTTTCGTTTTAGTGAAACTTTCTCGTTTCCTACACGCTACACATTTTTCATCATGTTCACTTATTGTGCTGTATGTTTTGTCACAGACCTTGCAAACCTTTTTGTAAATAGGTAGCAAATTTTCTTTTGCTCTTGAAATCTGACCCTCCACGATAATAGCTTTTTCGGGACAAGTATCGACACAAAGTTGGCACGAGGAACACCCCTGGGAAAAAAGTGAGAAATGTTCATCTCCAATATTAAAGCATTTATTTTCACAAAGTTTTGTACATGCTGTACATAACAAGCACTTTTCAATATCAATAGTGATTTTTGCAAATTGATAATCTCTATAATATTTCGGCAAATGAAAATCGTTTTGATTGAAACGCCATTTCGCTGGCGCTACCTGTTTCACCACTGACTTACTTTCGTTCTTCCAAAGAGTGAATAAATCTCTTCTTGAATAACACCGTTCTTCCTCGTTAGTTTTAACTGAAATAGAAAAAGGGGCTTCATTAAGTTGTTTTAATAGGGCATTTGCCTCATCAATCCGCACTTTCCACGATTTTATTAAAAATGGGGTTTCAGCAACAATCGACTTGATCCCTTTTTTATATAATATGAGCAGTTCTTTCACTTTTGGGATCTTTTGACCCTGAATGACTAGTTCATTTTGAATAATAGTTCTATTTGGATAAATGCCTGCAATCGCTTGAACCGGACAAGCAGAAATACAATCTCCACACTCTATACATTTTTTATAATTAATAACAGGCTTTTTATTAACTAATACGATCGCGTTGGGATCACAGGATTCTACACATTTTTCGCAAGTTGAATGAGGGCTTACATTCCGAGTACAGGAAGGTAATATTTCATATTCATAATCCAAACTTTCAATCCATTTGCCCAATAAGCCCATCAAAATCACCCCATTAACGGTTTTCTAGTAGAGTCATTGTTTCATAGTTTCTTACAATACATGATTCATAAACTAATGAAATATCTAGGGAGATTGAATTGAACTCTCCCTAGATATTTCATTTGATCTAGCCAACTATAATAGATACTCCGGTTCCATAGAAAATGTACCTGCCTATAAATTCACCAACAAATATTAAAACTAATGCAGCATAATAGAATTTAAACTTTGCTTTCGGCTCCATTTTTCGACTAAATACAAATCCGATCATGGCTAAACCAACAATTGATAAAACCCATCGAATGATTGTTGGAAAAGCATACGTTCCTGTTATCAGACCAACAGATTCAACACCAGCTTGACCCCCATCAACAGGTAGTCCTGCTACATAAACTGGCAAATAAATTAATTGAAGGACAATCACACCTAAACCAGTTAATCCAATTCCCTTTACTAAACCCATTAATGTCGTTGTTATTGCTTCTTTGCTTAATAAGATACTAACCATCGAAACAGCAGCTCCCAAGACGATTGTTGTACCATAAAATGCTAAAAAAGTATTCAAATCTGTCCATGCTGGTTTAATAGAGGCAGTATAAATACTTGCCATTGAAAAAATTGCACCCACACCCACAATGGAAGTAATCCAACCAACTATTTGGTTCCATGCACCTTTACGATCTAAATAATAGGAGAAAATCCAAAGTGCAAAGAATCCACCTGAAAATAAAATTTCTCTACTCAACCAAGATGAATCCAGATTCAAAATAGAACGATAAGCTCCAAATGGAGTGCCTAAATGGAAAACTGAAAATACTAAAGCAACCGCCATCACTGGACCAATCAGAAACATTCCACGTTTCGTAACCGTGATACCAAGATTGTTTCCTAGTTTCATATTCAAGGACCTTATGATGAAAAAAAATATATATGAACCAACAGCTAACTGTGTGAGGAGTGTAAATGTTAGCAATGGCCATTCTTCAGCAAACATATAAATAACCTCCTATAAAATGATTTCTACTATTCCTTCGCTTCTTCCTTAGCATGAATGGTAATAGAAGGATTGGTCAGACTTGAGTCAACAAGAACTTTTAAATCAGCGTTAGCACCATACTTTTTTCGAAGCTCATCGATATCGCCAAACTCGATTGCTCTCATTGGACAGGAATCCACACATGTTGGATTCAGACCTTGATCAACCAGGTCTGCACACCCGTCACATTTTCCACATTTACCCTCTTCTTCTAGATATTGCGGACGTTCGTAAGGGCACGACCAAATACACATTTTACAGCCGATACATTTTTCCCGATCTTGAACAACTAAACCATCTTTTTCACGCTTATAAATTGCACCAGTAGGACAGTTTTCAACACATTTTGGATGCTCACAGTGATTACACCCTAAGGAAAGATAGTATCCCCATACATTTGGAAATTTCCCACCTTCAAATGAATATACTTTTCTAAACAATTCTCCAACTTTTAAATCATTCTTATCTTTGCATGAAATTTGGCATGCTTTACAACCCGTACAAATCACTGAATTATAATAGAAACCTTTTTGCCCCATAAGAAGTCACCTCCTAAAATATAATTCTTTGCTCCCACTCTGAATCTGGTTTTAATGCTTCTCCTT
>JAQSXG010000710.1 GCA_029256785.1 Neobacillus sp. | reverse complement strand
GGCTGTTTTTGATAAACCATATTTGATTGGTTTTGTAATTCGAGATAATGGTACATTATTAGATGGTACATCTTTGTGTAACGCAATAACCTTAATAGATAATGAAGTGGAACGACAACCTGTTGGATATATAATTAATTGTGTTCATCCTATAACATTTAGAAAAGCAATAATGAATCCGATAAATTCTTCTTTGAAGAAAGAACGGCTCATTGGTCTATTGGGCAATACGTCAACCAAAAGTCCAGAGGAGCTTGATGATGCAGTTAATTTAGAAGCTGAGGAGCCCCAAGTCTGGGCAGAACAGATGATTGATTTAATCAACGAGCTAGGAATTAAAATAGTAGGTGGTTGTTGTGGCACCAATCATCATCATATACAGAACTTAGTAGAGAAAATAAAGAATCATTATATGGAAAAATAAATGAGCCACCACTTCATCTTATATACAAATAATGTTAATGTACAATGGCAGGGAAAAAAGAGGTAGCTAACGAAACCATATATATTATGTAAAATGAATTTTTCTGTATTATGGGAGGAAACAATGCTTGAATTTTTCAATGAAATAGGAATCAGAATCACAAACGGCGGCTTCAAAACGCATGTGGTAATTTTCTTCATTAGTTTAGCGTTAGGCATCATCATACTCCGGTTGGTGTTTTCTAAACTGCTCAAAATAATCGCAGCAAAAACAAAAATCTCTTATCCCCTGCTGCAGCAAACTTTTAAGGGAATACCTACGTTGTTGGGCATTCTCATTGGCATCTACGCTGCCATGGAAATCCTTACAATTCCGCCGCAGCCGCTACTATTTCTCCAAAGGTTGTTCCGCGCTAATGTCATTTTGTGCCTGACTCTCATGGTCGCGCATCTGGGGTCAGGCTATCTTAAGCATAAGCTCGGGAAAACATCCAAAAACTTCGCTTCCACTTCAATCATAGCTACAGCAATCGACCTGACCGTTTACGCCATTGGCATATTGATTTTGCTTGAATCTTTTGGAGTTTCGATTTCTCCGTTGATCACCGCTTTGGGCGTTGGCGGCTTGGCTACAGCTTTGGCGTTGCAGGACACTTTGGCGAATTTATTTTCCGGCATCAACATTCTGGTGTCCAAACAAATCAAGATGGGTGACTTTGTTAGACTGTCGACCGGTGAAGAAGGCCATGTAGTGGACATGAACTGGCGTAATACACAATAAAAACTCCCACTGAGAATATGGCGGTCGTACCCAACAAAACAATTGCTTCCTCTATAATCACTACTTATGCTCAGCCGTTTGCTGAATGTTCTATCTCCATCCCCATAGGAGTCAGTTATGAAAGTGATTTGGATCATGTGGAAAAAGTTACTTGCATGGTGGCAAAAGAAATTCTTCAAGAAACTGAGGGAGGCGTCAAAAATTTTGAACCGTTTATCCGGTACGGTGGTTTCACCGGGACCAGTATTAACTTCAATGTTATTTTGCGAATAAAGGTCGTAACGGATCAGCAGCTCATCTGCCACGAATTCATCAAGAGAATTTATGCTCGTTACAAGCAAGAAGGAATAATAATTCAGTTACCGAAATAAACGGTCAATTTGAAGCAGATAATGCTGCTGGAGGAATTACGCCTATTGAAATTTAGGGATTGACTTTAATTAACTAGTCTTTGTCCCTTTAGCTAATCATGCTAATGTTTCAGCAGTAGACATAACGCTTGCCGCCCCAGTATTCTTCATGGTAGTGACCAATATCAAATCGACTCTCTTCTATTGCAGATCTACTTGATGGAGCATGAATCATTACACCATTTCCCACGCACATTCCTACATGGTGAATGTTGCCTTTACCGCCTTCACTCGCAAAAAAAACGAGATCACCGGGCAGAAGATCCTTTTCCTCAATCGGGATACCTTCTTGCGATTGCTGTTTAGAGTTGCGGTAAAGAGATATGCCTTGGGACTGATATAGCCGAAAGGTATATCCAGAGCAATCAAACCCATAACAGGAAGTGCCGCCCCACAAATAGCGCAACCCTAGAAATTGCCTGGCTTGTGCCACAATACATTCTCTAGAAAAGAAAAGCTCAGAGACTTTTTTGGTTTCTAATCGAGAGACATGACCTGTGCCACCGTCTGGTAGGCGAACTTTAAAAACAGATTCCCTTTCTAAAAGGATGGGCAATCGGACTTGGAAACTGAGTTCGTTAATGGGCTGGGTCCAACAGGTTGTGTCCCAAAATAGTGCTGTCTTTGGTACAGATACTACAGCCTGGGGTAAACAGGATTGCTCTAGGAGATAAGCACTATTATAGCTGATCTGGTTTTCCGGCACCCAGCCAGCTTGACCCCATTTGTTATCTTTGGTACGTTGGGCTATTGCGGCTACTTGCAGCCAGTTCTTTTGTCCATCTAGTATTGCGACTCTTTCGCCGTATATTGCCATGGTATTTACTTTATTAACTAACCACAGTCTTTGTTGTATATCCAAGCTTTGTGACCATGACGCAGGATTGGCATCAGCAGCTAAGCGGATCCTTCGGTATTGAACATCTGGGTTAGACCAAAAGATAG
>JAQSXG010000709.1 GCA_029256785.1 Neobacillus sp. | reverse complement strand
AGCTACCAATCAATCCAGAACCAGAGATTAACGAACGAACAAAGTTGAAAGAACATAAGAATAAAAATTTCACAAAATTACAAGCTATATTGCTCATCCTCGGAACATTAATTATAAGTGTTGTCGGTGGATATTTTATAAGCGACAAATACTTATGGTCTAATACAGATCAAGGACGGGTTGAAGAACAGCTAGTGTATTATAAACAATTAGTTGATTCTGAGCCGAATAATCCGGAACATAGGGTGAATCTGGGTTACACCTATTTTATAAAAGGTGAAAACAGTGATGCAATTAAACAAATGAAAATGGCAACAGATCTCGACAAGCAATATTTTGGTGCCTATTTTAATTTAGGTCTCGTCTATCTAGATGAAGAAAGATATAACGACGCTTTGAAACAGGCACAAAAGGCTGTCGAATTAGGACCACGTAATTTTAAAGCTCATTTATTATCAGGTATGGTATATCGTGAACTAAAAATGTATGAGGAAGCAACTAAATCTCTAAAAGAGGCACTTACCATTATGCCAACAAACACAGATATCATTACTGAGATTGGCAAAGTAGAGGAAGATCAAGGGAACGTTAAGGAAGCGGAAGGATTTTTCAAGGAAGCTTTAAGTTATGATCCATTATATAAACCGGCTTCAGATGGCTTGGAAAGAATCGCTGCAAAAGGTAAAAAGGACACAAAATAGAGGGAGCTGACCAACAGTGAAAAAAAGAACAGTTTATTTAGTAATGAGTAGCATTGTCACGCTTTCAGTTGTCTTCTTTGCAGTAATCAGCTTCTTAAATTTAGAATCAACATTAAAGCCAATAGCTGCAAAGGTAGATCCAAGCGGACCACCAGTATTTACGAATGCATTATACGGAGATTTTAACCAACCCCTATCTAAACCAATGGATGTAACAAAAATTGATGAATTGATTTATATAAGTGATACAAATAATAAACAAATTCAGGTTTTTGATCAGTCTGGAACTTCAGTTTTTAAATTTGGAAAAGAGGGTACAAAAGAAGGCGAATTTAAATTTCCATATGGTATAGCAGGAGACGATGATGGCAAAATTTACGTAGCTGACATGTATAACGGTAATATATCCATCTTTGATTCAAAGGGGAAGTTTCTCAAATATTTCGAGGATAAAGATAAACTACTAAACTCACCTGGTGGACTACGCATTTTCGATGAAAAGCTCTATGTAACCGATATTAAAGCAAACAAATTATTTGTCTTTAAGTTAAATGGTGAGAAGGTAATTGAAATTGGCGGCGCCGGAATTGAAGAAGGAAAGTTCATTGCTCCGAATGCTGTAACAGTAGATCATGATGATCAAATATATGTTACGGATTCCGGAAATAATAGAGTGCAAGTTTTCGACAAAGATGGCAAATTCATTAAGATAATTAATGGATCACCAGATGGAAAAGGAGATCCGACCTTCCTTAATCCAAGGGGAGTTGCTGTCGATTCAAAAGGTAACGTTTATGTGGTAAACAATCTCGCGCACAATATTATCGGGTTTGATAAAGATGGAAATCAAAAATATGAATTGGGTGGAATGGGGACTGAAAATAATCAGCTTTATCTACCAAATGGTCTTTTTATAGATGATAGAGACGCATTATTAGTCACTGATACAATCAATCAAAGAGTTTCTATTTTTTATTAGATCCCCCTAGTTCTTAGGAGGTGATGCCAAAGTAAAGCAATACACCTAGTACTAACACACTAAAAATTAGAGAGATAAAGAGAAAGAAAATTGGGAGGTTTTTAAGAATGAGAAAGGTAAAAATTGGTGTATCGGCTATATTTATGCTTATTTTGTTAAGCATGTTCAGCTCAGCTGCCTTTGCAGAAGGACATGTTCCTACATCTACTAACCCTGCACCTGGCATTAATGTTGGTGATGTTGACAACTTTGGTAACAAGGCTACACACAAAACACACGGAAATTTTCAAAACAACACAAACTCTTGTGCAAACTGTCACAGTACGCACAATGGGGAAAATGAGTTTTTGTTAATGAAGAGTGGCGAGTATGACCTTTGTATGTCTTGTCATGATGGCACAATGGGCTTTTATGATGTTACAAAAGCAAGTGGAGCAGGTACTTTTGATGATTCACACTTAAGCTCTTCTATGCACAATGTTGATTCAGGATTGAAAGTAGGAAGCGCGCCTGGGAAATATTTGAATAATTCTACTGCTGAATTAGAATGTTCAAGTTGTCATAATCCGCATGGATCGCCAAATGACAGATTATTAAGTGAAACGGTTGCAGGAAAAACATTTGCTACATCTTCAGTTAATGGAGTACAAACCCCTGCACCAATAGGTACAAAAACAATTGCTCTTGAACTAACAGAGGACCCTGCTTATGCAGAACTTAATGCCATAACTGGTAATGGTTTGAAAATTACAAAATCCAATGGTCCTAAGGGAACTGTTACTCACAATGGTGTAAATGATAAAATCTATTATTCTCAGTTCTGTGGTGCGTGTCACGATGATTATTTAGCTAAGAGGAATGTTGGTACCAGCTCAAATCCTA
>JAQSXG010000086.1 GCA_029256785.1 Neobacillus sp. | reverse complement strand
CTACTTCCAGGATTTAATGCCGGGTCAGGCAGGCTCTGCCACCACCCTTTATACTAATACCACCCGCGTGGGCTGGATTATTGCGGGCTCGATGGCCGGTGTCGTGGCGGAGATCTGGAACTACCACACGGTATTCTGGATTGCCCTGGTGATGTGCGTTCTGACGATAACCTGTCTGACGCGGATCAAAGATGTTTAGGGCGCGGTGAGCGCTTCCAGCTCAAGCAGGTACGTCATCGCCTGCGCTCGCGTACTGCCGCACATGTCCGCGGAAGGCTGAAGCCCGGAGCACACCTTCGGGCGCAGGGGCGACCCAAAGATCATACAGAGATTAGCGTCAGAAAGCTGAACGCAGCGGGTATTGGCAGGCTTGCCTAACATATAATTATTCACTGTTTAAAATTCACATTCCTGCTGTTAGCATCAGGTCTATCTGATCAATCAATACCATCCGAAGGGAATCACACTCAATGAAACCCAAGCTGTATTCATACGTACGTTTTTCATCTGTGAAACAACGGGAAGGTAACTCCCTGGAGCGTCAGCAAGATACCGCTCTAAAAATTGCGGCCCGCTATAATCTCGAACTTGATACAACGGCTTTCCACGATCTCGGCATGTCTGCGTTCAAAGGAAAAAATGCTCATGAAGGGAAGCTATCGGAGTTCATCAAGCAGATTGGGGCTAAAGTTCCCGTTGGCTCGTGGCTAATAGTCGAAAATCTTGATCGCATTAGTCGTGATGATGCCTGGAGCGCTTTAGATATATTCAAGAACATACTTAGCAGGGGGATAGTCGTTGTTACTGGCATGGATGAAAAGGTCTATAAGTACGCGGACGTAAAGAATAATCCAACTGATTTAATCATTTCGTTGTTGATGTTCACACGCGCCCACGACGAATCGTTGACAAAAAAGAATCGAGTTGAAGCCCAGGCCCGTTCGTTGATACGGCACAACCTGACAAGAGAATCGGGAACACCAGCAAAAGCAATAGAATCTGTCGGTCAGAATGTTTGGTGGGTAGATACAAAATCAGGATACGTTACTCCACATTCTATATATTTTACCGCAGCTCAGAAGATTATCGAACTCAAACAAAACGGCGAAACTCTTCTTGGAATCCAACGATATCTTAACGAACATTACCCTGCCCCTAAAAAGAGGGTTTATAAAGACCAGACAGGTCAAGCGCTCACACCCAAAACTGAACAATGGGGTAAACATTTGATCAGAACATTTTTGAACCCCACTGTTCACGGACAAAAAACCTTCACGCTGGATAAACGCGATGAATCAGGTGTCATCATATACGATTCCGAATCAGATGAGCCGTTAAAAGAAACCTTCATTATCCCTGATTATTACCCTGCTCTTATGTCGGAAGTGGACTACTTGACACTTTCGAAATTAGATCGACACCGCGCCATCACTCGTAATTCATCAAAATATCCAGCAGGTAACCCTGAACCAGAAATCCCGCTACTCTCAGGTATCGGTATTCTTTTTTGCGGCAAATGTGGTTCTTTCATGTTCAAATCTGGTTCAAGTGAAAACAGGTACCGTTATATATGTGGTTCAAAAATCGTTCAGGGTAAACCTTGCGGTAAAAAAGGTTTTACGTCATACCAGCTTGAGCACACTATTTTGCAACTAATCGCTGATCATGTCTGGAACAACCACCAAGAAGATAAAACGGCCTGGTATGAATCTGAAATTGAAAAGGCATCAGAAGCTGTTAAAAAGCTGCTAAAGCTTGCAACTTTGACAGATGAGCTCGAAGAATTGGCAGATCAGATTAATGCCAATAACCAGAAAAAAATAATACTTGAGCGCGAATTTCAGCAGTACAAAATCCGTCGCTCCGAAATCCAAACTACTGGCTGGGATCAATTTCGAAATTTCGATGTTCATGACACTAAGAACCCTGACCGTAAGCGAATTAGACTGAAGGTTAAGCAAGCTATCAAACGTATTGATTGTTATGACATTGATGGGCGGCATGGTCATTTTGAAGTAACCTTCGCCGACGAGACAAAACAGAGAATCGTGATTAAGTTCAATCGAAACCGATCACCTGGTGTTTCGTATGTAGAAGCACAGACAGTAAATGATCATGACTTACTAAAAATGCAAGGACTTGTGTTGCACTCCTTCATTGATGAACTGATTTCACCTGAAAAATTTGCACAGCATATCAAGGACAAGCATGAAGTCAGCATTCTAAACCCGACGTTTATAACCAAGCTGGAGGATGGTGTAAACCAAGACGAAGGCAATCGAGTGGCTATCAAGGTAGATAGCACTACAAGTAAATCGTATGCAACAGTCAACGGTATTAAATACGAGATTAACTCTCTGGAAGACTTAGAAAAACTTTCACAGTAAATCACTCTCCCCTTGCATACCTGTCAAGGGGAAGCCTGCCAACGCCCCCAATAGCCTTATCTCCGTTTCAGTTACATCAAAGCAACCTCGGAATCCTTCACATCACAAATGATCGTTTTTATAGATCAATCTCGCGTTATTGATAGTTTTTATAGATCAATGTAAGATCATGATTCTTCGAGTAGTGTTTCTCACAAGCAAGACTCACGGGATGGTACTCTGCCCCCGATGGAGTGCAGTAGAAAGAAGGTATCCAGAATGACTATCCTTATAAAAACTTTAAAAATCATGGCATCAGGCGTTGTGCTCATTTCAGGTATTACCGCAGCCTCCAATACCGTCTATTTCTTGCCAGAGGCAAAATCAGCTGGTGTCGCCAGCAACGACCAAAATGCCCTGATGTTTCTCGGAATGGACAGGAATGTAAATCTGAAGGGGATATGCTTCGCGATGGCAAAGCAATCATCATCGATCATACCGCTGGTAGATATCACTGCTACAACTGATAACGGCAGATTCACGATGCACGGACTACGCCCAAAGAATAACGACGATGCGAAGGAACTAGTCTGTTCACTTGGTTCAGAAGCTGGGGATTTCTTGATTGGCATTTCGAAGTCAGGACTCGTTAAAGTGAAACTGGATTTCAATGGCGAGATTCGCAATTACAGTTTTAACACTACAGAATTCAGGAAAATACTTACGGCCAATGGCCAAGGAGTGTGGGACAAAGCAGCTAAAGACTACGCTCAGGGAGTTCGCGCCCCCATTTTCTATAATAACCACAGCGAAGCCACTAAAAACAATGCAGCAACCTCAAATGTCGATACACACAGTTATGAAGCAAGCGATGAGAAACTTAATGCTGTCTGGAAAAGACTTAGCCCTGAAACACGAAAACGTTTACTCCCTTCTCAAAGAGAATGGATAAAGAAAAAATCCGACTGCAATAACGAACAGTCATGCCTTATCGACATGACAAACAATCGCATTCATGAACTGGAGTCTGAAAATGAGAAATAATGCACAGGCTCTAGTTTTAAAAAACGATTGGTTACCTTCGTCTTCTGGCAATGCGTATATTGGAAAATACACGATCGGACGATTTCACATGACAGAGTCGTTCATCATTGCGTATATGAAGCTGATACATGGAATTGAAATACCCGATTCATGGGTCAGTAGCTGTTTCACTAACATATCAGATATTGATAGTCGCAAGGTTATGTATATGGAAGGCTGCGATATTTTAACGATAGATACAATGAATAAAATCCGTAACGCAGTGAAGTCCCCACCTGAAGATTTGAAAATATACTGCAATGGCACTCATATAACAAAAATAGAACTCATGGAAGAATGAAAAAAAATCACCTTACGAAGGTTGTATTAAAATTTCAGTCATCATTTTTGATATAACCTCTTGCGTCTACCTCAAGTAGGCCGCTCAGAATCATTCAAAAGTTCAAAGCAATATAGATATTTTAACTTCCTAATAGTAGGAATTATAATTCAAAGAAGGATAATATAATGAAGAAGCTATTAGTAACTACCATTCTTTCAGTAGCATCATTATCAGCTAGTTCCTGGGCGATGTCACCAGGTCTCATGCTAACTGCAACAGACCTGTCCAAAGTGCCGGATGACTCTCTTTGCCAAAACGGTGGACCAAGCAGAGACCTTCTTCTAACTGTTGCATCAGCAGACGCCCGTCAGCACGATGGTACATATGACCAGTTATTCAAATTAGAACAAAATATTCTTGAAAAAATGGAGCATGTTATTGAGCGACGCTGCAAGAAATATACCAACGGTAGTTGGGAACGTGGCTACAAGCCTTACAATCAATACAAATTGAGGGAAGAAATAAACAAACCAAGCAAGAAACTTCCATTTGGCTATTAATTCCCTCTTGGCCTAATTGCACGCCAGAATAGTAATATTGCGGATGCTCTTGATCCGCCATTTCCGGACAACTTTTGTATCTTAAGTTAACAACGCCCGCTGCCGCCGGAGGTCCCTCGGGGAGTGATATCTCAGCGCGTTGTGCAGGTGGTTTACTGCGTTAAGGCTAATCGGGTATCCCCTTCCTTTCAAAATTGTCGATGTTTTCCTCCATCTTGTAAGTATCTTTAGGGTATACCTGATAAAGACCATGACACAAAGTCTCAATAGGGTTAAATTACACTCTATTGACAACAGAACAACGTGCTGTATCATATGGGTATTGGCTTTATATTTAAAAGAGAATTCATAATGAATGTCCGTATCTACTGCCGTGCATCTACTGAAGGCCAACATGCCGATCGTGCACTGATTAGTCTGCGTGAATTTGCGCAAAGCAAAAACTGGTTGGTTGCCGGAGAATACATTGAGAATGCAAGTGGTGCGAAGCTGGAGCGTGTTGAACTCATGCATCTACTGGCGGAAGCAAAACCCGGTGATCTACTTCTTATTGAAGCGATTGACCGTCTCAGTCGTCTTCAACATGAAGAATGGGCTGAACTCAAAGCCACGCTGAACAGTAAAGGGCTGGTTATTGTATCAATGGATTTACCAACCAGTTGGCAGATGGTTGAAATGTCCGGTAATGACCTTACCAGTGGTATTCTGCGTGCTGTAAATGCCATGCTGATCGATATCCTCGCAACAATGGCGCGACAGGATTATGAAACTCGGCGTAAACGTCAGGCACAGGGAATCGAGAGAGCAAAAGCTGAAGGTCTTTACTTAGGGAAAGGAAAAGATATGCAAGCCCGTGAAGTGGTACGCGAAATGTTGGCACAGAACGTTAAGCCAGCCCACATAATGAAAGCTGCTGATATCAGTCGTGCAACGTTCTACCGGATCAAAAAGGAATTGGTCAACTAGTTCAAGTAAGTGTATTGGTTCGGACTCGCACTGACAGTTTCCGCAGACAGAGTACAATCGAATCGGGCTGTCCGCTGTAAGCGAGGAGCAGATTTCGTGGGATTACCATGAGTGAACACTCGAATAATCTTCTGTTCGATCTCGCCCGACAGCGAGGTCTGGTGCTTCTTCAGTAGTTGAGGCTCGTAAGTCCCGTTACGATCGCGTGGAGTGACTAGTTCGAAACTGCCGGTCGTCGCTTAAATGGTCTTTTTGCCGTTGCCGTTTTTACGGTTTGCTTCCACATCAGCAGCGAGATGAGAGTCAAGTTCAGCGGCCAGAGCAGCTTCCGTTAACTGTTTGATTAACTGGATTAAGATTCCATTCTTACCTGTTAACGTCTAACCTGAGTGGAGGACGTTAAGTGCTTTGTCCAAATCGAAGGGCTGGGACATGTGCCATTCCTTTTTTGAAGTATATTACTGGAATGACACAGAATATCTAACGCACTCTATAGTTCTTCATTTGTTTTCGGCTTAATGTCAACTATTGAATTTATCTTCGATATATTCTTGAGTTCAGTAAGGTATTGTGGCTCATTTTCAAGAAACCAGTGGAGTATTTTAGGGCTTGACAGTAAAGAATCAATGTAAGATCTAGCGATCGAAAACTTTAGAGTATTCGCCCCATATTCATTTTTTATCTTGCTAATATCCTCTTTGGTTACAGTCATTTCTCTTTCAAGACGTAGCATTGCTTGTTTGGCTTGATTGTTTTTAAGCGGTTGTTTTATTTCTTTTGCTAGTAAATGTCCCGGAGTGTTATCAAGCATCGATACAGCCAACCCTCGAGAGTAGTTATCAAAGCCTATCATTGATTCAACTACTTCAATTTGTCTGATTGGCTTCATCTTTCTCAAAATGGAAAATGTAGTTCTAGGGACAGGTTTGTCTGATAGGAGAGAAATAACTATAGGGTCTATCCCGGTCAAAAGATTTGTTTTCCCTATAATATTATCAACGGAGATTCCCAGCACAGCACTTAGCTTTTCAACAGAAACTTTAGTTAAAGCCTTTTTTATCATTTTATATTCTTGTATAGGGTTCATATGATTGACGTGTTTGTTGGGAGTAAATGTATCATCTAACGTTGATATTATACATGCGGCTTTTTCAATTCCTAATTCTTTCATTGCTTCAATTCTTAAATGTCCGTCTAGAATTCGAATTTCACTCCCTTTTTTATCGAAGTATACCAAGATCGGTTCAACTAATTCAAACTCTGCAATAGATGTTTTTATCTGCTGATATTTAATTGAGTTCTTAATGTTATGGATAAGAGGTTTTGAAGGTGTTAGTTTATACACATCTACATGCATAAATTCATTTGAAAAGCTTTGCTTAATCATTCTTGTTATCTCCATCTATTGCAGCAAGTATATGATTAGGTATCTCTACCAATTTTTCTTCATATGCTAACTTTATAAACGAATCATGTTGTAGCAATTTGGTGAATATTTCGTTTATTACTGTCAACTTTTCTTTTATAAAATCAGAATGTTCTAAGATAGATCTGTGTTCATGTATCACACTTTTATACATTTTCATTAGTTCATCCGTAGTCATTCTCTTGCTGTCTTTCTTTTGTGAGAAAGAGATTATACTATTTCCTTTTCTTCCTCCTTGTCGTTGGTTAAGAATACCTCTTATCTTTTGTATGTCTTTTGTCTTAATTAGTTTTTTTTCATATGCATCTACTAATAACACCTGAGATTCTTCATTATTGCATTTAGAAAACTCTACAGCCAAATAAAGTGGGACTTCACCTCTATCTGCTGCACTCAGTAATTTATGTTCCCCTTTTTCCAATAGTTTTCTTATGTAAGAAACCCAGCTTCCTGAGTAGCCGAGTATTTCTGCTATTTCACTGTCACTTAACCCTTTTTTATTCATTGTTCTTACTACTTCAAGCAGCTCATTTGAGCGAGGTTTTCTTCTAACTATGTTTTCAGCAAGGCTCATGATATAAGCATCTTCTTCGCTGATGTCTCGAATGATTGCTGGCACTAAGGATTCCCCTAATCCTAATATGGCTTCTATTCTTCCTTGGCCGCATACAAGTGCATATGAATATAAAGGATCATCTATACGCCTCACAGTGACAGGTTTACTTAATCCTCTTTTATTTATACTCTCTTTTATTCCATCATGAATGAATTTATTACGGGAGCGTGGATTTATGATTTTTATTTGATCTATACTGATCATTACTATCTGATGTGGGAATGTTCTAGGCTGCATATGGTTTCCTTATTTGTATTCTCTTTAACAGTCGGTAAAATAAATCCATATCGTTATATCTATACAATTCAAACAATGCTGGATTGTTTTCTTTAATAATCAATTTAGTGAAGTTAAAGTCTAATTTTGGCAAAATGAAATAATCTACTGGCAGCTTGTTCTCGCTATCCATTCTGATAACTATAGTTATGTCTGGAGTATGATTGGGTTCTAGCCGTATCTTCCAGCGAAGTCTCCCTGATTTTAGTTTCTTACATTTACATATGATCACGGAAACAGACATATTGTTATTTATTATAAATTCTTGTGTGTTAAGATCCTCTTCTATCTTACAATTGCAATTCTCAATTTCAGTTTTGAATATTTCAATTAGATTAGAATAAAAAACTCTTAATTGATTATTAATCTCAAGATAGGTGTAGTCATGTTCAGGCTTGTACTCTATCAATTGGTATGCTCGTATCAACCCACCAAATCGACTTTTATAGATTGATGATGAAGGACCAAAATCATCTTCATCAATAATTACACCTGATAATTTTCCATTTTCCTTTAGTTTTAGCCTTAAATATTCAAGAAGTTCCTCATTTGTCATGTTTTTAGAACGAGCTTGGATGATCTCTTGTGCTTTCAAAAATTTCTTGATACTTACAACTTTCTTATAAGCTTTATTGCACCTAACCCATTCCTCTTTGGGATTTTTTACTGTTTTTGTTTTTAGTTTGCTAGATGTTCTGTTATAAACATTATTTCCTATGTACTTCTCATTTGTAAGTATTGTGTGAATCTTACCGCGAGTCCACAGAGTACCATTTTCGGCAGGTGTTCCATTTCTATTCAGTTTGTCTGCAATTAGAAACTCCGGGATGTATTGTTCTATAAACATGTCATAAATTAAATTTACTATTCTTACCTCTTTTGCTGGGCCAGGAGCAAGTATTACTCTATCAGTTTGTATACTTTTTCGTTTGCCGAAAGAAAGAATTTCTTTTATATTCCCTTTTTCATCAATTAAGATTCGACGTAATCCATATCCGGCTATTCCTCCTTGGTGATACCCATGTCTGATTAGATTTGCTTGCCCGAGAAATACTTTATCAGAAATGTTTTTACTTAAACTTGCTGCCGCAGCTCTCCTCAGATTTAGCATGACTGAGGCTTCCAGAGGGAACTCTTTTGTCGGCAAAGGTTCTGCACAGAATATCAGCTCAACGCCATGCATTCGAAATAGGTGAGTATAGTAGGCCGCTTCGTCAGTTTCCTGAAAACGTCCGAATCGGCTTACATCGTAGAGTAGAATTGCCTGTATGCTTATGATGCCCTCCATAACGTCGTATACAAGCTTTTTCAATGAGTCTCTACCGGCTATTGATACTCCGCTTTTCCCGGCATCATCGTAGGTGTGTAGGATTTCCATATTATGCTTCTCGGCAAACTTTGCTATGAAGTCTGCTTGATTATGGAGAGAATACTGCTGATGATCTGTTGACATCCTAAGGTACTGAGCTACAGGAATTTTTTGAAGGAGATCTTTATTATTTATCATTTTATCTCCTGTTTTGAGTTTGCCATTTAGTTTTAAGATGGTTAAATTTTAGACGTTTTTTCTGTGGTTACTAAATTTGAACGGTACGATAAGAGTAGAGCATGATGGTTTTTTCATAACCATCTGTTTTTAATAATTAAAATTATATTGAAGTTCTGGTTTCTACGATATGACGGAGGCTTTTGATTTTGTGAGGAGGTTTAAGGACATGGGTGTTTGGTCAATGGATCTGGTTCGTGCATATTTTCTCAGATAAAAATTTTACCAACATCGGATTAACATACACGTTGTACTCAACTAAGCCAGTTGCTACCGGGGGGTAAAGCGCCCACTAAAATTTTGCCACCATACAAGAGCTTGCCAGAACCTCTCAACTTCCGCTTTTGGCACGGAGCGGACTATCAGATTGAGTCCGGCCCTGAGTGCCACGCCTATGTCAGGCCAAATCTGATCTGATACTTTTTCTTCGAATCTGACCGGACAATGTACATTGAACAAAACATTCTGAGGGTTGTGAATACGTAAAACATTCACTTCGTTAGAGTACATTGCTTCAAACGTTAAAGTGATGTCCTGAATTGCGAGCGAAGCGAGTTCCGTCAAGCGAAGCGAAGACGGATAGCTAAATTGATTATAAAGTATACGGATATGTCTACTTTTCTCTATATATAAAATATAAAAATATAATAGTAGACATTAGACACTCACTTCGTTCGTGTCCCTCGCTTCGCTCGGAATTTTGAAGAAATGTATGAATCTATAAGTAAAGCAACTATCGTTGAACAATCATGCATCTGACCGAGGCATAAAGTTAACCAGATACAAATCATGCCTTAAAACGCCCTAAGCGAGGCTGTAAGCGATTTTCATGATATGGGTAATGCAATTCATACCCTGCAAAGAAAAACGCTCTACGGGCTTCCTATGCGATATTCACGAATTCAGTGCTTTACTACTCAATTTCGATGTTGAATACAAGCGCGTTCCCTTCCCTGTTTGCAACTTCCCGCGTTCTTTTGCTAGGTAAGAAAGCAAGAATATCGGACCTTCGAGTGTTGTAGGATTAGCACGATGTACGAAGTAATGATCGGGATAGTACTTCGTAGCTTTGGGCTCGTTTACCATCATTGCTCTGTCTGTACTTTAGTAAGCATTGACAACGCTGCTTGGGCGACGAGCAAAGTCTAAGACTATCAGATCGATTCCTATTTAGTATTCTATCTATCTTTCAATCGGTAACCCATTGAAAAACATAAAATAACCTATAGCATATCTTGATTGATTTTTATGGATTTTAGACTTAGTTAATGGTAAATTGTCAATGCTTTCAATGTGCTAATTATAGTATAGGGAAATTTATGAGCGATTTTTGGAGTAAATCAATAAAAAAAGTTGGTCTTCCCGGGCTCGTACTTTACGTTTTTTATTTTGTTATTGATAAAATCTTCGACGAAAAAATAACTGATTTTTTAGGAATTAATAGGTTCTTCATTTTAATCCTAATCATTCTTTTTCTCTTGGCTATATTCTTCATTTATTCTACATTAAAAACAGCAAAAACCTATCCTACAGTTGAAAATGATGACACCCGTCCTCTAGATGCTACTAATAATGAGATCAAGGCAGAGCTGCCGTCATCAACACCTTCCCATGTTAAAATCCAGACCGTTGAATATAAAGATAATGCAAGACATGAGGGAGATAACAATTTCTCATGACTATATCTCAAGTTAAATATCAAGATGGCGCATCGCATGACGGCGACAACAATTTTTATACACTGTCGAGTTTAGAATCGACCATTGATCAGGTTAAAAAGTCTTGTTTAGGCCATGACGAATTAATAACCATAATGGAAGATTTAGCTGAGTATCTAGATGATTATCCAGGAAGAGAGATCATTGGACTGGAAGGTAAACTTTTACGCGGTGACAGATCTGACTTAGTGGAAAGAGCAACTAGGCTAAAAAATAAATTTGCTCGGAGAGTTGCTAAAGATCAAATGTCTCTGGTTGAACAAACAGTATACATTCAGATTCTCTCCGCCATTTGTTCGAGCTGGCATCAGTGCATTTATCCAGCAATAATGAGCGGTCAAAGTAAAGTAGAAATCGATAGACTAGTTAATATTGAAATAATTCAACCAGTGCATAAAGCTATTGTTCGTTACGATAGCTTGATTACTACTGAGTTGGTATCAGGAATGCTTTATTTTTTGACTGGCTTATGTCATGTATCGTGGGGGATTAAATGTTAATATATCATCCAATATTCGATACAAGCCATTGCGTCTATAGATCGTTACTTTTATTAGAAGAGCAAAATGACTGTGAAATTGATATTGAACTATTCAGGCTGATGGACTTTTATGTACTTTTCCCTAGTCTTTTAAAACTCATAAAACCATTTCCGAATGAATTAAGACGTTATAAAAAAGCAATACAAAAGATAAGTGAACCTTACGAGAGCATTCAGAATCCTAACCGGATTTTCATAGAACTAAGACGTATTCAATCTATCGCGTTCCATCATCTTTTGTCCAAGAATTTAATTGACATGGAAAGTTATACAAATGGAAAGATAAAAAGGACTAAAACTGTTTTACCTGATGATTTAACACATTCTTTGAGCGAAGTTTCTTACAGGAAGAGTGAATGGTTTGCCCTAATATCCAAAGGGTTCCAGCAAATTGAATTTTACGGCTCCAACGGACTAAAAAAAAGAACAGGTCTTATGGAATATAGATATGACGAGGTAGATACAAATGATTATGACCTGCTCCCCGTTGATTAATACACCGCAATGTTAGTAATGTCTTCATAAGCCACACGAGGACATCCCCATGAAGAAGCGTTTTTCCGACGAACAGA
>JAQSXG010000708.1 GCA_029256785.1 Neobacillus sp. | reverse complement strand
ACCCGCTATACCATAAGCCGGCGGCGATTTGATCTCAGGCACACCATAAACCTGTTCTAAAGCAGCGCCAATATAAGTCCCAAGGGTGGAACAAATTTGAATGGTAGCTGCCGCTTCTGAAATATGTTCCAACTGGGCTACTGTTGAAAATGGAACAATATAGTCTACTTCATACCCTAGTGGATTTAAGAGTTCGTCAAATATTTTACTTCCCCAAAAATTTATAACATTAACCTTATTTGATTTTTTCTCTGGCGGCTTTACAAGCTTTCTAACAATGGAATGATATGCCGCATCAAACCCTGTAGTCCAAATCTTTGATTTAAAACCCTCGCAAAAACAGGCGATTACAGGGATCCCCAATTCTTCTGATAAGTCATTTGCAACACCTTCCACATCATCTCCAATAATTCCAGATGCACAAGAAGTTGTAATGAAAATCGCATTTGGCCTGACTCTTTCATAGGCTTTACGAATCGTATCAGCAAGCTTCTGAGTTGCACCAAAAATAGTATCTTGCTCTTCAATATTTGTACTGAAGTATCTTCCAATTACAGGAGAAAGATCTCTCTCCATTTGCCCCACCCGATATACAAAGTTAAAAGTAAAGAAATCCCCAGCACAACCGACTGGAGCGTGGTTGACAACAATAGCGTCCTGAATCATGGAAAATTGACAAAACGCATTGCCTGAGCTGCATCCCATACATTGGCTAAAACTTCTTTCACTTTCTTTCAACGTACCTGCGCGCGCGCACCCAACCAGTTCACCTGCAGTTCCTGCAAATCCCGTAATAGACCCCAGACGTGCTTCTCGGGTTTGAACCTCTGATGCTTTAAGATTAATGACACTCATACCGAACCTCCTAGTTAATCAGAAAATAAAGAGGCTTCGAGCAAAATACACATTTTGCTCGAAGCCTCTGTTGTTTCATACAGTCAGCTTACACAACGCCACTTATAAAATTTAAATAAATCATATCATTGATTATTATAAAAGTCAATTTAAGCAGTCTTGTCTTTCAATACTGCTTTCTCAGTATTTCTGGAACCAATCCTATCCCTTCCTAGCATGTATGTCTTTTATTCCGATAATTTCTCAATTTTCCAATCATCTATTACAGAACCTTGCCCGGTGAACACCTTTACCTCCATACTCGAATGTTTTACCTCTACTGTAAGATAGATCGGTTCATCTAAGGGATTATAAACTTCATCCCATGGCTTAGCCTTTGAACTCTGATATGCTTTTGTACCACTTTTCCCGGCAGTAACATAGATTGTCCCTTGTCTGGCACCATCCACCTTCTCATTATTATACAAAGGATAGGTCCGAGCATATACCTGTTCGTGCCCCGAGAAAGCAATATCAACATGATATCTATCGAAAATCGGCACAAAGGCGCTCTTACTATCATCGTCAATAGCATTTGCTTGATTGCTATAAAGCGGCTGGTGAAAAACTGCCACTTTCCATTTTTTATTCGTATTTTGTAGATCTCTTTCTAACCATGCTTTTTGTTCCTTCAATACATCTGAAAAGGAACAACATTCTTCATTCATTTGGCTATCAAGCATCACAAAATGTACTTCACCATAATCAAATGAATACGCCTTTCCTTTCAAATGTTCTGGACCATTAGATGGCAGTTTAAAAAGAGTTTGGTATAATATCGGCTGAGATATTTTTTTATCTTTTGTATAGGTTTCATGCTTTCCTAATACTGGCATAGCCGGAATGGTATCAATAACTCCTTTAGCGGCTTCCAGCCAAGCGTTCCATTGCATGAAATCTTGTCCAACAGCCACTAAATTTCCCGTATTAATAAAAAATGCAGCTTTTGAATTGTTTTGAAAGGCCTGATGCAAAGTGGCACCCCAAGTGCTGTAATCAACACTTTGAGAATCACCAAAAATGAAAAATGTAAAGGCAGAAGAACTCTTAGGTGCAGTTGTGAATTCGTACCAATCAGTCCATATGTTCCCATATCCTACTCGATAATAATAACAGGTTCCAGGTTTTAGTCTAGTGAGATTCACTGAATGAATACTCATATCTCCCGCATTAGTTGATAATTCCTCTACAGTTGAAGTAACGGTTCTAGTATCATAGGGAAAAGGTCCCGTCGTAAACCTTTCCCCATATTCAATAAACCCATCTTTAGCATCTTTATCCATTCGCCATGTTATGGTCTGGGTTGTCTGTGGATCATCTCTCCACGTTAAGGTGATATGATCTGGAACGGCACTTCCCAAGGACGCCGCTGAGAAAAGAAAACGTACACTCGGAACAATCATAATGACAATCACTAATGTCATGATCCATAAGCCACGTAAAAAGAATTTCTTCAGCACAGAACTCCCCCTTTCGAAATGAACATGTTGATGGCGCTCCAATGTAGAATGCTCTCCTGATACTACTTTTACATTATAATGATTTCCATAAAAAAAAGATCAAAGCAAACTTGGCCGTAACCAAATTTATTTTGACCTTTAGTTTTCTAATCAGTCTTATAACATACATATCATTTTTAACTATTTTTGTCAATCATTTTCACTTAATTGATTTC
>JAQSXG010000707.1 GCA_029256785.1 Neobacillus sp. | reverse complement strand
GTTGCGAGGCAACTTCAAAAAAATAATGAGGCGACCCTTTTACCGGTAGGGTTTATAGATGATGATCCAAAAAAGCATAGACTTGATATCTTAGGGATACCGGTCATTGGTGGAATATCAGGGATTGAAGCTAATGTAAAAAAATTAGATATTGATAATATCATTATTGCGATACCTTCACTTAATAAAAAGGAACTAAATACCATTTTTTTAGAGTGTGCTAAAACAAATGCAAAAACACAGATTCTTCCGATGCTGGAAGACTTGGTTACCGGAAAAGTGTCCGTTAAACAATTTCGGGATGTGCAGGTGGAGGATTTACTAGGAAGGGAGCAAGTAGAATTAGATATTAATAGTATTTCTGAAAATATTACCGGAAAAATTGTGTTAGTGACTGGAGCAGGCGGTTCAATCGGGTCGGAAATTTGCCGTCAAATATCAAAGTTTAATCCAAAACAATTAATTTTACTTGGCCATGGTGAAAATAGCATTTATTCGATAGAGATGGAATTAAAAGAAACATTCAAGAATTTAGAAATTGAATTTATCCCAATCATTGCTGATGTTCAGGATGAAAAGAAATTGATGCATGTAATGAGTAGATATCAACCAAATACCGTCTATCATGCGGCTGCACATAAACATGTACCCCTAATGGAGGCAAATCCTGAGGAAGCTGTCAAGAATAATTTAATCGGCACTATGAATGCTGCCAATGCTGCGAGTTGGAACGGAGTAAATACGTTTGTAATGGTTTCAACGGATAAAGCAGTAAATCCTACGAGTGTAATGGGATCAACGAAAAGATTGGCTGAAATGATTATTCAAAATATGGATAGTGAAAGTGAAACCAAGTTTGTAGCTGTTCGTTTTGGAAATGTCCTCGGAAGTAGGGGAAGTGTGATTCCATTATTTAAAAATCAAATTGAAAAAGGAGGGCCAGTTACGGTTACCCATCCTGACATGGTGCGCTACTTTATGACCATTCCAGAGGCATCAAGATTAGTCCTTCAAGCAGGAGCGTTAGCAAAAGGCGGGGAGATTTTCGTATTAGATATGGGGGATCCAGTGAAAATTGTTGATTTAGCTAAAAACCTAATTAAACTATCTGGTAACTCCATTGAGGAGATTGGGATTGAATTTTCAGGAGTAAGGCCAGGTGAAAAACTCTTTGAAGAATTATTAAATGCAGATGAGGTTCATGAGCAGCAAATTTATCCAAAAATCTATATTGGTAAAACCTCTGAACTATACTTGAATGAAATACAGGAACTAATCTCATCCTATTCAAATTTGGATAATGAGGAGATAAGGGAGAGGCTTCTAAATCTAGCTAATAATAAGGTATTGCCAAAATCAAAATTATCTATTTCTGTTTAAACAACTGGACTTGGGTCGCGTTTTCTACTTAAGAGGGTGGATGATAGAGATGCAAAAGAAAGTACTTTTCTGTGCTACCGTTGATTATCATTTTAAAGCCTTCCATTTACCTTTCCTAAAATGGTTTAAGGAACAGGGTTGGGAGGTTCATGTGGCTGCAAATGGTGAATTAAACCTCCCGTACGTCGACAAAAAGTATAATATACCATTCCAAAGATCCCCATTAAACCCAAAGAATAAGTTGGCATATAAAGAGTTAAAGTCAATCATTGATAATAACCAGTATAAAATTATCCATTGCCACACACCTATGGGTGGAGTTCTTACACGTTTAGCCGCAAGAGAGTCAAGAAAGAATGGAACGAAGGTGTTGTATACCGCGCATGGGTTCCATTTTTGCAAGGGCGCCCCACTAACGAATTGGCTGCTGTATTATCCCATTGAAAGAGTGCTTTCTAGGTTTACAGATTGCTTGATTACTATCAATCTAGAGGATTATAACCTCGCAAAGAATCATCAATTTAAGGCAAAAGTAATTAAGCATGTTCATGGTGTTGGAGTGAATACAGATGATTTTAAACCTGTCGATAAGACAAATAAATCTATTCTAAGAAAAGAACATGGATATAACTCAAATGAAATCCTATTATTTTATGCTGCAGAATTTAATAAGAATAAAAATCAAAAACTCCTGATTGAATCATTAGCCCTAATAAAGGATGAGGTACCAAATGCAAAACTTTTGCTGGCTGGAGTTGGACCTTTATTAGAGGAGTGCAAGGAAATTGCCCTTAAACTAGGTGTTGGTAGTATGATTGACTTTCTAGGGTATCGTAATGACATAGATGTATTACTAAAAATCAGTGATATAGCCGTAGCATCTAGTCTAAGAGAAGGACTTCCAGTAAACATTATGGAAGCAATGGCTTGTGGCTTACCAGTTATTGCAAATGATAATCGCGGGCATAGGGAACTAGTTGAAGATAACAAAAATGGATGGATTATAAGGAATAACTCATGGGAATTTTCCGAAAAAGTTAAGATTCTTGCTTCCAACGACAATCTTAAATCAAAATTTGGAATACAAGGAAGGAACATGATTCTATCTAGATTTTGTATACAAAAGGTAATAGAAGAAAAGAGCTATATTTATAAAATGCATACAAGTGAAATGGAGGATATATTGTGGG
>JAQSXG010000706.1 GCA_029256785.1 Neobacillus sp. | reverse complement strand
TAAATATATACAATTGTAGAAAAGGGAGGTGAGATTTTGAGCATTACCAAAAAACTTCCTGACGCAGAATTTGAGATTATGAAAGTTGTATGGGCAAATGAGCCGCCTATTACTACTAGTATAATTATGGAACAGCTTGGAAATCAAAAGGAATGGAAGGCTCAAACTGTTATTACTTTGTTGTTGAGACTGGTAAACAGAGGTTTTATCAGAACTGAAAAGAATGGAAAAGAGCGTACTTATTTTCCAATTGTCAACAAAGAAGACTATCTGAAGTTTGAATCTGGAGACTTTATGGAACGGTTTCATGCAAATTCTTTTAAAAGTCTGGTTTCTACGTTATATAACGGTAAGAAAATCAGTGATAACGACCTTGATGAATTAGCAAAATGGCTAAAGGAAAAGAGGGAGTGATATGCAAATGTTTTTAACCACTTTACTAGAATGTTCTGTTGTAATGTCGATTATTTCTTTGGTGTACATGATTGCTATTCCCCTTTTGTCTAAAAGGTATTCTGCAAATTGGTTGTATTATATTTGGTTTGTAATTATAGTCGGATGGGCATTTCCTTTCCGACCACATTTCAACACAAATTTATTTACTCTTCAAATTCCTAGAGTACAGGTTATAGATGCAAAATATATGGATGTTGGTAAGCCGCTAAAAGTAATTACCCCTGAAACAAGTGCAGCTTCAGCTATTTCAATATGGTGGGTAGTAGTGAGTATTTGGGCTATCTGTGCCGTTGGAATGATAGCATACAATGCTTGGCAGCATTATCGATTTTTAAAAATGGTCAACCGATGGAGCGAGGATATAAAAGATCTGCAGGCACTAGATCTTTTGAATACTTTAAGAAGGGAAATGAACATAAAAAACCATGTGGGATTAAAGATTTGCCCAGCTATCTATACTCCCATGATGATCGGGTTTTTCCGTCCTACTATTTTACTGCCATCAATTAAAATTGATTCAGAGGAGTTAACATTCATTTTAAGACATGAGTTGGTTCATCTAAAAAGGAATGACTTATGGTACAAGGCCTTGATTTCGCTGATAACTGCTATTCATTGGTTCAATCCAATAGTACATATCATAGCCAAAGTCATTGCGGTACAATGCGAAATTTCTTGCGATGAACTACTAGTGAAAGAGACAAACTTGGAACAACGAAAGCAGTATGGTCAAACCATTATTGGTGTAGTTAGAAGTGAAGTCGGGCTTAAAACCGCACTATCAACAAATTTTTATAAAGATGAAAGTTCCATCAAAATTCGTATTTTCCAAATCATGGATGCCACGAGAAAGAAATCCGGAATAACAGTCCTTTGCATTGCACTTATTACAATAATGGGGTCAGGAATGGTATTTGCTGCTTCTCCTGTAATGAACAAAAAAGTCATCAATGTTGATGTCAAGAGTTTAGAAGGCAGAAAGTTTGTATGCGTCGATGAAACATATACATTTGAAGAAGGCGATATAATCCAATATAATGCACCAGTGCAAGGGGATAACAAAAAGGTAACAATTAAGTTCGTCCGTGAAGATGCCAAAACATCTGATGGCAAAGGGCAGTTTCAGCATTTGACCCTTAGCGGCTGTTATGACCAGAACCATAAGCAATGTATCAAAGTAACTAAATCACAGGCTGGAAGCTATTGTTTGATCATTGAAAATGATGATGAAGGAGTTTTGAGCGATATCAAAGGCAACATTCAGATAACAAAAGGAAATGATGATTAAATATGATGTGAAGAGCCGTAGTCTTAGTAGGACATGTACGGTTCTGTAGAGGAGCATAGGCGGTGATGCCTGTGTTTACTTAAGTTATATTTTTCATTTGCATAAAAATATTTTACACCTTTTAACGGGCTCTGTGGGCCCGTTAATTGTATTTTTTGCAAAAAAGCTGCTGCACTAAGTGCAACAGCTCCGCCTACTCGATTCTTTTTTTGAAAAAAGTATTGACCTGAAGTAAACTTAATAGTTTATAAATTGCCCATCAGAGAAGAAAGTAATAAAAAGCAAATATTTTTTAAATCACGGTATTGACATAAAGTTAACTTTATGCTGTAGAATGAAATCGAACTCGTTAGTGAGAGTTTAAGACGAACAATATTATAATTCAATGGAGGAATTAAGATGAACGAAAATAATAAGTCTAATAGTCATGTAGAAAAGAGTGAAATTAATAAAAAGACCTTTCCTATAAGTGAAAAGGTAATAGTTGAAAAGGTCTCATTTAAAAACAGGTATGGAATAACTGTTGCGGCAGATTTGTATTTGTCTAAGAATATTGATAAATCTCAAAAATATCCTGCTATTATTGTTGGCACGCCTTATGGTGGAGTTAAGGAACAGGGTGCAGGAATTTATGCACAAACAATGGCAGAGCGTGGTTTTGTATCTATCGCATTTGATGAATCTTATAACGGAGAAAGTAGTGGTGAGCCAAGACATGTTTCATCGCCAGATATCTTTGCTGAGGATTTTAGTGCAGCGGTGGACTATATAGGAACCCGTCCATTTGTAGATAGAAGTAAAATTGGGGTAATTGGCATTTGTGGAAGTGGAG
>JAQSXG010000705.1 GCA_029256785.1 Neobacillus sp. | reverse complement strand
GTTGCAAAATAAATATAAACTTAGTATACTAGTCATCGTGAACTTCTTGAAATTTAGGTACCGATTAATTACTTAAAGGGTTAGGACCTCTCTGGACTAACTTTCCCCCGTGGTAATTGACAGATACCGTCAATAACTCAGATTTCAGGAATGAAACTAAAAGGTTAGAGGGGGAAAATGAATATGGAAACAATGGGACGTCACGTAATCTCTGAATTATGGGGATGCGACTTTGAGAAATTAAATGATATGAACTTTATTGAGCAAACGTTTGTAGAGGCAGCATTAAAATCGGGTGCGGAGATTCGCGAAGTGGCATTTCATAAGTTTGCACCACAGGGTGTTAGCGGTGTAGTAATTATTTCTGAATCACACTTAACGATTCATAGCTTTCCTGAACATGGATATGCAAGTATTGATGTATACACATGTGGAGATTTAAATCCTAATGTTGCAGCGGATTATATTGCTGAAGCGTTAAACGCACAAACCCGTGAAAATATTGAAATTCCACGCGGAATGGGTCCGGTTCACGTTAAACAAGCAAAAGTTCTTTAATCATAAAAATTGAAAAATGACCAAACAAGAGGTGTATAATTAATATACACCTCTTTTAATATTCTCAACAAAAAGAAGTAAACTAATAGTACTGAAATGTAGGAGGAAAGTATATCATGGCTATTTTTGGAAATTTACTAATCCGTTTTACTAAACATCTAGAAACATCTGATCACCAAAAGGATGATTCACTAAAAACTCATTATTATAAAGCAACTTTTGATAGAGTATTTTCCTCTGTTGAGGAGTTGCTAAGACAGGATGCAGACTGCCGGATCACTACTGTTTCAAAAGAACGCGGCGAGATTGCTGTTGAAATGAATAAACCAATACCTTGTTTTCTTATTGTAACGATTATTTCTGTATCAGCAATGGAAACGGCCGTGGACTTTACTATATCTTCTGAGAAATTTTCACCAACTGGTATTTATCCAACATTAAGAAAGAGAATTCTCTCTCTCTATGAGCGTATAAATCAATTGCATACCCTCATTAAACCAATAAAAAACATATGATTGTTCTCTTGTGTTACCACGTTCTTTTTAATAAGATAATATTAGAATACATAAGCTAATTTGTTTTATGGAAATTAGGAGCTGATCAGCCGTGAAATGCCCTTCATGTCAAAATTATGGTACCCGTGTGTTAGATTCCCGTCCCGTGGATGAGGGTCGGGCCACTCGTAGAAGGCGAGAATGCGAAGAATGCGGATATCGATTTACGACTTTTGAAAAGATTGAAGAAATTCCACTCATTGTCGTAAAAAAAGAAGGTACTAGGGAAGAATTCAGCCGTGACAAAATACTGCGAGGCTTAATTAAAGCTTGTGAAAAACGCCCGGTAGCTTTAAAGGAGTTAGAGGACATCACCCAAGGAGTAGAAAAAGAACTACGAAGTCAGGGGATTTCTGAGATTAAAAGTGAATTGGTGGGTGAAATGGTTATGGACAGGCTTGCACATGTAGATGAAGTCGCCTATGTACGCTTTGCCTCGGTTTACCGTCAATTCAAAGATATAAATGTGTTTATTGAGGAATTGAAAGAACTAATAAAAAAGGAAAATCTTAAGAGCTAAAGCAGTCTTTGGCTCTTATTTTACTTATTTGAAAGGGAAGGGATCTGAATGGTATATGGCGCAGCACTGGCAAGAATTGATTCCAATTGACCGTTATACGGTTTCTGCAAATGGATTGCTGCATGAGTATGATCGTAAAGTACTGACGTTTTTATATCAGCCCTTGATTGGCTCAGTCTGCTTTAGTTTGTATATGACACTCTGGGCGGAGCTTGAAGAGAATAGACTGTGGTCTGAATCTTCCTCCCATCATATCTTAATGAATCTGTTAGGAATCAATTTAAAGGATATCCATGAGGCCCGATTGAAGCTTGAAGGCATTGGTTTGTTGAAAACCTATGTGAAGACAGTGGAAGGTGGAAGGTCATTTATTTATGAGTTACATCCCCCATTGAATCCACAGCAATTTTTTCTAGATGGAATGTTAAATATTTATCTATATCGAAAAATTGGCAAAAACCATTTTGCCAGGCTAAAACGTTTTTTTAGTGACCAGGCTAAGCCTAAGGAAGAAGAATATCGTGATGTTACAAGAGCCTTTCAGGATGTGTTTGAATCTGCAACACCTGGCAGCCTACAGTTCATGCATGACAATTCTGGGGATTTAGATACGGAAGAGAATCAACAATTTATCGGTAGGCAGGAACAAGAACCAATTCAAGTTAATCCGGAAAGCTTTGATTTTGACTTGTTATTGAGTGGGTTAAACGAATCGTTAGTCCCTAAAAAGGCATTAACCAAAAGGGTTAAAGAAGTTATTAGCAATCTTGCCTTTCTTTATAATATAAATCCGATAGAAATGAAGAACTTCATCTTAGGTGCACTTGATGAAAATGACGAAATTAACATTGAAGAATTGAGAAAGGGTGCGCGGGATTGGTATCAATTCGTGAATTATGACCAGCTTCCAAGCCTCATTACCCGTACCCAGCCAGTTGTTCATCAGG
>JAQSXG010000704.1 GCA_029256785.1 Neobacillus sp. | reverse complement strand
AAGTAACAATCCTAGAAGGTACCGACGAAATCCTTAATGGATTTGAAAAGCAAATGTCTGCACTAGTTAAACGCAATCTTAAGAAAAAAGGTACTGAAATCATTACAAAAGCCTTAGCTAAAGGTGTAGAAGAAACTGAAACTGGTGTAACAGTAACTTATGAAGTAAAAGGTGAAGTAAAAACAGTTGAAGCAGAATACGTCTTTGTTATGGTTGGGCGTCGTCCAAACACTGACGAATTAGGTCTTGAACAAGCTGGTGTTCAGATGTCAGATAGAGGCGTAGTGACTATCGACAAACAGTGCCGTACAAATGTAAGTAACATTTATGCAATTGGTGACATTGTACCTGGACCACCACTTGCACACAAAGCATCTTATGAAGGAAAAATTGCTGCTGAGGCAATTGCTGGTCATGCCTCTGAGATTGACTATTTAGGCATTCCTGCAGTTGTATTCTCAGACCCAGAATTAGCATCTGTTGGATATACGGAAGCACAGGCAAAAGAAGAAGGACTAGCTGTCAATGCTTCTAAATTCCCGTTTGCTGCAAATGGTCGTGCACTTGCATTAAACCAAACTGATGGTTTCGTAAAGCTTATTACTCGTAAAGAGGATGGCCTTGTCATTGGTGCCCAAATTGCCGGTTCTAGTGCATCAGATATGATAGCAGAACTTGGCCTAGCGATCGAAGCAGGAATGACTGCTGAAGACTTAGCTATGACCATTCATGCACATCCAACATTAGGTGAAATTACAATGGAAGCTGCCGAGGTTGCACTTGGAAGCCCAATCCATATCATTAAATAATAAAGAAAAATTCCTTTCCGTCTCATGACAGAAAGGAATTTTTCTTTTACTTACATATATCAGAAACCACCTATCATATATTTAAATAATTAACATCTTTTAATAAATGGCTCTTTTTTTAAAAATTGTTGTTATTAAATAGTCCTTGAACAAATACTGTCTAGGTTGATTGTAGCGGAAGGTGCGAGACTCCTGCGGGAGCAGCGTGCGGTGAGACCCCACAGGCGCTGGCGCCGAGGAGGCTCACCGCACGCCCCGCGGAAAGCGAGCAACCTGGAGCGAAAATCAACCATTCCAAATACTTATTTTTAGCAACAACTTTTACGAAAACAGCATAATAAAAAGATGAAATGTTTTAAAGTGGTGATAATTTTGAGGACTTATATGGTAATCATGCTGCAATTAATCATATGGAGTGGTTATACCCTAGTTGAATGGCTGTCAAAACACGATCAGCTTATATACAAAGTAATAATGTTCTTTGTCTTTTTTTACATTTCCTTTCTTATTGGAAACAAAGTATTAAAAACAACAGCTAAAGCGCTTTTTATCACTTCGTTAAGTTTAATAACATACACGTCTATACACTTTACTTTGCTATTATTTATCCATTAAAAAACTCCCAAAAAGGGAGCAAGCTTGTTCTCTATTTTCTTTGATAATAATACATGATTCTTTCGTTAAAAAGATGTAGTTCCCCTTTTAACTTTTTAGCAAGAAATTTACAAAATTCATTTGCCTTCCCCTTGTCGCCATATGTGGATTGTTCAGGTAAGGTCACTTGTATGTATGTTTGCTCGTGCTCTTCACCGTTATCAGTCATAATAGTTTCACGGTCTACTCCAATTAGTATTGCAAAATAACGCTCATGATTAGAATGTAGATAAAACCAAGTGCCCTTACCTTCGTCTTTTTCTTTAATCTCGTAAGGGAAAGCCGAATCCCCGTAGGTCCATCCCAATTGGTCGCCCGTTTTATTTGTAATTTCTTTATAATAATGAAAGAGGTCCTTTACTTCATCAACTGATATTGTTTGCTGTGCAGATGATGGCACAAGCTTAATGAATGCATTTTCCGCCATTATTATTCCCCCTATTTGTTCCAGTATATATCCCTTCTATTCTAGCATTGAAAAATCAAAACTGACAACAGTAAGTAATAATTGTTGTTGTTAAATTCTATAAATTAAATTATAATAATATTCTAAAGATTTAGATTAAGAGGAGGTTCATATGGAACTATTTGATAAGCTCTACGATGAGCACGAAAATGTGAAAGTAAGATTCATTGGATTTACCACGGAACAAACCCGCTACGATTTTGGAATCGTCTATACGAACATGTTTTTTGGAAAACCCCTTGTTGTCTGCATGCAAACTGGCCGTTCTACACTCCTCGATCCAAAAGAAATAGAAGATATTGAATACCTCCAGACTGTATTCCGTATTCCTGATAAGCAACAGGCGGCCGATTTAGCAGAATTTTTTAAAGGAACTCTCCCGCAAATTCCATTTGTAACCCAATATGAGTAAATTTCTTTTAGAGGACCCTATAAGAGGGTCTTTTTGATGAAAAAAAGTTTAATGTGACATACAAATTAGGCTTGAAATATTAAATGTGATATATTATTATATATATAAGGATGCTAAAACGCTTTCAATTCATTTGAAATTCAAATTGAAAAGGGGATTAAAAAATGGGTACACTTGTATGCCAAACTTGTGATTCGACAATTGATCATTTCGAAGACGAAAAAGTAACGGTTCTGTATTCA
>JAQSXG010000703.1 GCA_029256785.1 Neobacillus sp. | reverse complement strand
CTAATCCCATAGCATTTTCCATCTTTTTGAGTGTTTTATTGGCAACTTCATTAGCTCGTGCAGCACCTTCGTCTAAAATGCGATCTAGTTCACTAGAATCAACAAGGCTGTAGTATTTTTCTTGTATTGGTTTTAATACATTTACAACAATAGTAGCTAAATCACCTTTAAAATTTCCATAGCCTTTACCATGGTACATGGCTTCAATCTCAGGGATTGTTTTCTTATCAAGAATGGAATAAATCGTAAGTAGATTCGAAATACCAGGTTTATTCACTTTATCGAATTTAACGATGCCCTCTGAGTCGGTAACAGCACTTTTAATTTTCTTCTCGATTTGTTTTATGTCATCCAATGGAGTGATAAATGACTTTTTGTTTGGATCAGACTTACTCATCTTCTTCGTTGGTTCTTGTAATGACATAATTCGTGCACCAACTTCAGGAATTCTAACACCAGGAATCGTTAATACATCCCCATACTTTCTATTAAATCTTTCTGCCAGATCCCGGGTCAATTCCATATGTTGCTTTTGGTCCTCACCAACAGGTACGAGGTCTGTGTTGTACAATAAAATATCCGCTGCCATTAATGGTGGATATGTTAACAGACTCGCTGAAACAGCATCTTTTCCTGAAGATTTATCTTTAAATTGGGTCATTCTTTCTAATTCACCGATATAGGCAATACATTGCATCATCCAGCCGGCTTGAGCATGTGCTGGTACCTCTGATTGAATAAATAATGTAGCCTTGTTAGGATCCAATCCAACAGCCAGATACAATGCAGCAAGGCTTCTAATATTCTTGCGAAGTTCTAAACGTTCCTGAGGGACAGTAATAGCGTGTTGATCAACGATACAAAAATAGCAATTATATTCATTTTGTAGTTCAACAAATTGTTTTAATGCCCCGATATAATTTCCAAGTGTGATTGTCCCACTTGGTTGAATACCTGAAAAGATTGTTTCCATCCTAAATTCCTCCTAAAAATAAATAAAAAAAACCATCCATCCCACAACAATAGGGACGAATGGTTTCGCGGTACCACCCTAAATTACTCAAAAAGAGTCACTCAGCACTCAGGTCATCGATGAGATGGCCAAAAGAATCCTTTTAACGCAAGGAAAACGTCATTTCCTACTTTTCAAAATAAACATCGTTCAGAAAGAGGCTCAAAAGTCCATTCTGTATTTATCCGTGTTTGTTCCCACCAACCACAAACTCTCTATAACGGATGAAAATACGTACTACTCTTTATCATTGCCACTATATTTAATTATATATATTATAAGTAAATGGTTATTCAGAATCAAGTGCACTAAGATTTTATCAACTATTTCTTCTTGTTCCCGCCGATATTCTTCCAGCCAGTTTGATATTTAGCGCTTTCATCTACGAACTGTGAACGGTTCTTACCCCCAAAAACCTTTTCGCCGATACCATTTGTGATTACACCCATTAAGGCAGTAATCCCAATAATCAGCAAAGCAACCATTGATAAATCTGCTATGTACCCACCCATGAGAATCCCTCCAATTTTCTAGGGTCCAAGGCCACGACCAATTTACACCCTGTAAATCCCCTTACTTCCTATTTTAAAAGAACTTGCGAATTATTAAAAGGGCAAATCAATAAAATAATTTAGACGATAGTAAACAGATCAGTTTATTTATTTATTTGTATGCGTTTTCATTAAAAAGTGTTAATTGAGAAAATAAGTTACAGATAGCTTTAAAATAGTTAAAAAGTACCGACAAAAGAGATTTAACATTATCGAACTATATAGGAGACATTCTATATTCTTATAAGAATGCAAGATAATTAATTGAAGAAATATGAAACTTTTTTGATAATTAAACGTCTAATATAGTGTAATTAAAATAATAACGGTTAAAAGTTGACAATTATTAAATTTTGAAAAAAGGATACCTTTTTTATAGGCAGTGGTGTATAATAAATGATATAAATTACTTATTTATAATTATTTTAATCTTAACAAAAACTTACTAACATTTTGATATTAATATATTTTGTACAGTAAACTAAGAAGGAGTGAAGACCAATGGTAACATTATACACTTCACCAAGTTGTACATCATGCAGAAAAGCGAAATCATGGTTAGAAGAACATGAAATTCCATATACAGAACGCAATATTTTCTCGGAACCATTATCAATCGACGAAATTAAAGAAATCCTTCGTATGACCGAAGATGGAACAGATGAAATTATATCGACAAGATCTAAGACATTCCAAAAATTAGATGTTAATTTAGACACGATGCCACTTCAAGATTTATTTGAATTAATTAAAGCTAATCCAGGGTTGCTACGTCGTCCCATTATTATTGATGAAAAAAGGTTACAAGTTGGATACAATGAGGATGAAATTCGGAGATTCCTACCAAGGAGAGTCCGGACATTTCAATTACGTGAAGCACAACGTATGGTTAATTAGAAGACCTTCTATATGAAGGTCTTTTTTGTATGGTTATAACTGACCTATCGTTTGAGATTTAGATGTTATTTTGTTACAATGTAAAGAATATCTTATTAATAGGCAAATTAACTGTTTTTGATAA
>JAQSXG010000085.1 GCA_029256785.1 Neobacillus sp. | reverse complement strand
CTCTTTTCTCTAAAAAATCCGCCTTATATAGGAGAGAAAAGATTAATGTCCCTTAATCCAGTCCTAAATAGCATCAAAGTTTGAGAAAAGAGCCTAAATAGAAAATATTTAATGAAAGGCCTGACAACACCAGTGTGTCAGCCTTTTTATTTTTTAAAAAGTTTTTGTAGAAAAAGAGCAGAAAAAGGTGAAAAATCGGTTACAGTCTAGCATAATAAAAGAATAAGTACGAGACCGAAGTGGGGGTAAAATGACAATGAAAAAAAGAATATTACTATGTGTAACAGGTGGAATCGCTGTATATAAAGCGGCAGCCTTAACCAGTAAAATAGTTCAGGCCGGATTCGAGGTAAAGGTTATTCTGAGTGACTCTGCAGCAAAATTTGTTTCCCCGCTAACCTTTCAGGCATTGTCCCGCAATGAAGTTTACATAGATACGTTTGAAGAAAAAAATCCGAATGTAATTGCACACATTGATCTTGCTGATTGGCCGGATCTTATTGTTGTTGCACCGGCGACAGCTAATACGATAGCAAAACTTGCAAACGGAATGGCTGATAACATGATTACGACAACACTATTGGCGGCAACAACCCCCATATGGATTGCACCTGCTATGAATGTTCATATGTATGACCATCCTGCAGTTAAAAAGAATATCGAAATCTTATCAGAATTTGATTATCAATTTATTGAACCAAGTGAAGGATATCTCGCCTGCGGATATGTTGGCAAGGGGCGGCTAGAGGAACCTGAGAAAATCATAGAGTTAATCAACAACTTTTTCCTGCAGAAAGATGAATTAAAACTTAAGGGGAAAACCGTAGTTATTACTGCGGGACCCACGAGAGAAAAAATTGATCCCGTCCGATTTATCTCCAATCATTCCACAGGTAAGATGGGTTATGCCCTTGCAGAAGCTGCAAAAAAGGAAGGGGCAGCGGTTGTGTTAATTTCTGGACCTGTTAATCTTACCGCACCATCTGGATTGAAGTTAGTAAGAGTAGAGAGTGCAGAAGACATGTATCAAGAGGTTATGAGGTACGTTGATAAGGCTGATGTTATTATTAAAACAGCTGCGGTTGCTGATTACCGTCCAAAAATGACTTATGACCATAAAATGAAGAAGCAGGCGGGGGATGCAGTTCTTGAACTTGAACGAACGAAAGATATTTTATTTGAATTAGGTAAAGTAAAGAAAAACCATATGCTTGTAGGCTTTGCAGCAGAAACAGATAATGTGGAAGAATATGCAATGAAAAAGTTACATGCGAAGAATACGGATATGATTGTTGCCAATAATGTGACTACCGAAGGAGCGGGATTCGGAACCGATACCAATATCGTTACGATTTATAAACGTGTTGGACAAAAAATTGAGTTGCCGTTAATGTCTAAACGGGAAGTTGCCCATAGAATAATGGAAGAAATAGCGGTATCTTTAAAGGATTTGGAACAAAATGAAAATTGCTAGCG
Source organism: Neobacillus sp. (assembly GCA_029256785.1). Taxonomy (GTDB): domain Bacteria; phylum Bacillota; class Bacilli; order Bacillales; family Cytobacillaceae; genus Neobacillus. Next base: position 10,570 of record JAQSXG010000085.1, on the reverse strand, counting down.
TAATCGTAGATGTACCGGCTAAACATACCGACAAGCCGTTTGACTATCTAATTCCTGAAGAATGGGAGGAAACGATTCAGCCAGGGATGAGGGTAATTGTTCCCTTTGGACCTAGAAAGATTCAAGGGTTCATTACTGAGATTAAGTCAGAATCTGCTTTTGAGAAACTTCGGAAGATAATCGAACCAATGGACCTTGAGCCAGTCCTCAATAAGGAACAACTTAGGCTTGCTGCTTGGTTGACCAATACAACTCTTTGTTTTAAAGTCTTTGCTCTACAGGTTATGTTACCGGCAGCATTGAAAGCGAAATATGAAAAAAAAGTCAGGCTAGCTCAAGGGATAAAAAAAGAGGAATTACCGGTAAGGCTTCAAGAGTTTCTTAAAAATGACCAATTCTTATCATGGGAGGACGCATTAAAACACGGCTTAGTTCCTATCCTCCATCGAGAAGCGACCAAAGGCCATCTTGAAGTTATTTATGAAGTAAAGGAAAGACTCAGAAAAAAGTATATTAAGTTTATTCAACCACTTTTATCAGAAGCAGAATTGGAAGTTGAAATTCAGGCTCTGCCCCAAAGAGCGGAAAAACAAAAGGAAGTCTTACATTATTTTGTTCAACATCCTGATGGGGTTGAGATGAGAATCCTGTTAAAAGACTTAAATATCTCTGCCACAACAGTGAAAACACTCGTTGAAAAAAGATTCTTAAAGGAACTGGATATGGAAGTGTACCGAGATCCCTATCAAAATAGGGAATTTGAGCGTACACAGCCATTATTATTAACGAGTGACCAGCAAACAGTTATCAATCCTATTCTAAATACAATTGAAAATAACCTCCATGAAGTATTTCTACTTTATGGTGTAACCGGTAGCGGGAAGACTGAGATTTACCTACAATCGATTCAAGAGGTAATTGAAAAGGGGCAGGAAGCAATTGTTTTAGTTCCTGAAATTGCTCTAACACCGCAAATGGTAAATCGTTTTAAAGGAAGATTTGGAAACCTGGTGGCTGTTTTACATAGTGGGCTTTCTGCGGGTGAAAAGTATGATGAATGGAGGAAAATCCAACGCAATGAGGTTAGTGTTGTTGTTGGAGCACGATCTGCGATTTTTGCTCCGTTTGAAAATATTGGTATTATCATCATTGATGAAGAGCACGAAACTAGTTATAAGCAAGAAGAAATGCCGAGGTATCATGCAAGAGATGTTGCCATCGAAAGAGCAAAAAATTATAACTGTCCCGTTGTACTCGGCAGTGCAACCCCCTCGCTTGAATCTTTTGCAAGGGCTCAAAAAGGGGTGTATCAGTTATTAAATCTTCCAAGCCGAATGAATCAACAGGCACTACCAGCTGTTGAAATCATTGATATGCGTGAAGAGCTCCGTGAGGGAAATCGCTCTATGTTTTCTAGAAAACTATTTGAAATGCTTAAAAGTAGAATGGAGCGGAAAGAACAGACCGTATTATTCTTAAATAAACGTGGTCACTCATCTTTCGTCATGTGTAGGGATTGTGGATATGTCATGAATTGTCCTCATTGTGATATTTCCTTAACATACCACCGTGTAAATGAACAAATGAAGTGTCATTATTGTAGTTTTGAAACCTCTGTACCCAAGAGTTGCCCAGAATGTACGAGTGAATATATTCGCTATTTTGGAACGGGAACGCAAAAGGTAGAGGATGAGCTGGGTAAGATACTTCCTGAGGCGAGAATTATTCGTATGGATGTTGATACAACTGGTCGTAAGGGTTCGCACGAAAGACTATTAAAGGATTTTCAAGATGGAAAGGCAGATATTCTATTAGGAACTCAAATGATAGCCAAGGGGCTTGATTTTCCAAATATTACGCTTGTAGGAGTTCTCTCTGCGGATACCATGCTTCATTTACCTGATTTTCGTTCATCGGAGAAAACCTTTCAGCTCTTAACTCAAGTGAGTGGCAGAGCAGGGCGACACGAATTACCAGGGGAGGTTATCATTCAAACCTATACTCCAGAGCATTACAGTATTGAGCTAGCTGGAATGCAAGATTTTGATCAGTTTTATCATAGAGAAATGATGGCCAGGAAAATGCATAGCTATCCGCCGTTTTATTTTTTATCCTTAATTACGGTTAGCCACGAGGATTTAATAACTGTCGTTTCCGCAACAGAGAAAATTGTAGCCTTTGTCCGTTCGCGTATTTCCAATCATGCAGTAGTCCTAGGACCAGCAGCATCACCTATACCGCGAATTAACAATAGATATCGTTACCAATGTTTAATTAAATATAAACGTGAACCAGAGCTTTTCCCAACGTTACGTACCATACTAGATCAATACCAGCCAAACGCAAAAAGCGGATTGCTAGTATCTATCGACGTAAACCCCTTTATTTTAATGTAAAAGACCTAAATATCGCGGTAAAAAAGGTTATGATCATGATTTTTAGGTGAAAATGATAGCAATAAATAGGATGATATCAGAGATATCGAAAAAAGGGCATAATGGAGGAACCATCTTGGCAATAAAGAAGATTATTACTTACCCAGCAGAAGTTCTAGAAAAACAGTGTAAGCCGGTCCAGAAATTTGACAAAAAACTAGGGAAATTACTTGATGACATGTATGATACGATGATTGAACATGACGGTGTTGGACTTGCTGCACCGCAAATCGGAATGGAAGAGAGAATCGCGATCGTTGATATCGACAATGAATTAGGAACAATTGAAATGATTAACCCCAAAATAATTAAAACCTCTGGAGAACAAAATGGACCAGAAGGATGCTTGAGTTTTCCAAATCTTTTTGGCGAAGTTACTAGACCTAATTACGTTAAGATTGAAGCTTATGACCGAAAAGGTAAAAAGTATACACTTGAAGCAGAGGAATTCTTGGCAAGGGCAATTCAACATGAAATAGACCATTTGGACGGGATATTATTTACAACAAAGGTAACGCGCTATCTCGAGGAAGATGAGTTAAAAGGAGTAGAAAGTGAATGACCAAAGTAATTTTTATGGGTACACCAGATTTTTCAGTAAAAGTATTACAAACAGTTATTAATGACGGCTTTGATGTAATTGGTGTTGTAACCCAACCAGACCGTCCTGTAGGTAGAAAAAGAGTATTAACTCCTCCTCCTGTAAAGGTAGAAGCAGTAAAACATGGAATTCCAGTCTATCAGCCTGAGAAGATACGACAGCAAGAAGAATATGAAAAAATAATTAGCTTAAAACCGGATTTAATCATTACAGCAGCATTTGGACAAATTCTACCGAAGGAATTATTAGATGCCCCGGTTCACGGTTGTATCAATGTCCATGCGTCACTCCTTCCTGAACTTCGTGGGGGTGCACCAATTCATTATGCGATCATCCAAGGAAAAAAGAAAACAGGAATCACGATTATGTATATGGTTGAAAAATTAGATGCGGGTGACATTTTAACACAAGTGGAAGTACCAATCACTGAGGATGATAATGTTGGAACACTGCATGAAAAGCTAAGCGTGGCAGGAGCAGATTTGCTGTCAGAAACACTGCCCCGTTTACTTGAAGGGCAAATAACACCAATTCCTCAAAATAATGATGAAGCAACCTTTGCTTACAATATTAAGCGTGAGCAGGAGAAGATTGATTGGTCAAAGTCCGGTGAAGAAATTTATAACCATGTCCGGGGTTTAAATCCTTGGCCAGTGGCATTTACATTGCTTGATGGTCAAGTACTAAAAGTTTGGAAAACTGAAAAGGTTGCCGGCATCACAGGTAAGGACCCAGGTACTATCTTGAAAAGTGAAATGGATGGAATAATAGTATGTACTGGTAACGAAACAGCGATAAGGATCACAGAACTGCAACCTGCTGGAAAGACAAGAATGAAGAGTGATGTATTCTTCAGGGGAGCTGGTTCTAAATTAATAATAGGCAGTAAATTAGGAGAATAGTGATATGACTTTAAAAAGAAAAAATGTGCGTGAAACCGCAATGGAACTTCTCACTGCGATCGAAAAAAATCAATCATACAGCAATTTACTCCTAAACAAGACGATAGAAAAAAATCAATTGCCCCAAAAGGATATTGGTTTATTAACAGAATTAACTTATGGAACTCTGCAGCGAAGAATGGCACTCGATTTCTTTATACAGCCGTTTCTTAAATCCAATAAAAAAATAGAAGATTGGGTACGGCAATTATTGAGGTTAACGCTTTATCAGATGGTCTATCTTGATAAAATACCTGATAGAGCTGCCATTTTTGAAGCAGTTGAGATCGCAAAAAGCCGAGGTCATAAGGGCATTGCTGGTATGGTTAATGGTGTGTTAAGAAGTATTCAGCGACAGGGTTTGCCTTCATTAGCTGAAGTGGTTGACCCAGTTGAAAGACTGTCGATTGAAACGAGCCATCCAAAATGGCTAATTGATAGATGGGTAGATCAGTTTGGCTTTGAAAAAACCAAAGAAATGTGTGAAGTGAACCTTACCGTTCCATTGCAAACAGCTAGGGTAAATAGAACAAAGGCAACAAGAGCGGATTGTATTAATCTTCTCAATGCTGAAGGGTATCAAATTGAAGAAAGCCCAGTCATTCCTGATGCTATTAGAGCATTAAAAGGAAATTTGGCCTCTTCAAAGGCATTTAAAGATGGTTTACTTACGATCCAAGATGAGAGCTCAATGCTTGCAGCCTACGCACTTGGGGCAAAAGAAAATGAAATCATTCTTGATGCCTGTGCAGCACCAGGAGGGAAGAGCACCCATATCGCAGAAACCATGGGGAATACAGGGGAAGTGGTTTCTCTTGATCTTCATGAACACAAAGTTAAATTAATTAATGAAAATTCAAAGCGCTTAGGTTTGAATAATATTAAAACAACCGTAATGGATTCCAGACAAGTGGGGGAACACTTTGAAGAAGAGTCCTTTGATCGGGTGCTACTTGATGCTCCATGCACTGGGCTTGGTGTTATGAGAAGAAAGCCCGATATGAAATATACAAAAAAAGAACAGGATATCTTGCAGTTAAGCAGTATTCAGCAAAATCTGCTGAAATCCGTATCAGTTTTAGTGAAAAAAGGTGGCGTTCTTGTCTATAGTACGTGTACAGTAGATAAAGAGGAAAATGAAAATACTGTTAAGCAGTTTTTGGAGAATACTCCTGACTTTGAAGAGGATCAAACTTTCAAGAATCGTATGCCTGAGACCATTCAACCATTGGTTACAGGTAGTTTTTTGCAAATTTTCCCTCAAGATTTTGGGTCTGACGGATTCTTTATTGCATGCTTAAGAAAGAAGGTGTAACAGTTGGAGCAATCAAATACAACTGAGATGAAAACAACATTGGAAACAAATAAAACCTCTATTTATTCTCTAGAGCTTCATATGTTAAAGGAATGGCTTTCAGAAAATGGTGAAAAACCATTTCGTGCCGAGCAAATTTTCGAGTGGCTATATAAAAAGAGAGTGACTTCATTTGAAGACATGAGTAACTTATCGAAAGCTCTACGCGATAAACTTTCAGCTAACTTTCAAATCACTACGCTAAAAACAGCGATTAAGCAGACTTCTGCTGATGGAACCACAAAGTTTCTTTTTGAGCTCCACGATGGATATTCCATTGAAACTGTACTGATGCGCCACGATTATGGCAACTCTGTTTGTGTTACAACTCAAGTAGGCTGTCGAATTGGATGTACATTTTGTGCCTCTACATTAGGAGGACTAAAGCGTCATTTAGAAGCAGGAGAAATTGTTGCTCAAGTTGTTACAGTCCAACAGGAACTTGATAAAACAGACGAGCGTGTGGCCTCTGTTGTAATTATGGGAATTGGTGAACCGTTCGATAATTATGACAATATGATGTCATTTTTAAAAATCATCAATCATGATAAAGGACTTACAATTGGTGCAAGGCATATTACTGTCTCTACGAGTGGGATCGTCCCAAAAATATATAAATTTGCAGATGAAAGTATGCAAATAAATTTTGCTATTTCTCTTCATGCTCCAAATACGGAATTAAGGTCCAGACTAATGCCGATTAACAGGGCGTATAAACTGGATGACTTAATGGAATCGGTAAAGTACTATATTGATAAGACTGGTCGCCGGATTAGTTTTGAATATGGTCTTTTTGGTGGTGTTAATGATTCGGTAGAACATGCAGAAGAGTTAGCAGAGTTGTTAAAGGGCTTAAAATGCCATGTAAATCTTATTCCAGTTAATTATGTTCCAGAAAGAGATTATGTACGTACACCAAGAGATAAAATCTTTGCATTTGAGAAAACATTGAAAAATCGCGGTATAAATGTAACTATTCGCCGGGAGCAGGGGTCTGACATTGATGCAGCATGCGGACAACTTCGTGCAAAGGAGCGAAAAGAGGAGACGAGGTGACAAAAGTGAAGGCTGTATATAGAACGGATAGAGGCAGAATCCGCCAAAATAATGAAGATAGTGTTGGAACTTTTGTAAATAAAGATGGTCAGCTTCTTGCCATTGTAGCTGATGGAATGGGTGGTCACCGTGCAGGTGACGTTGCAAGTAAAATGACTGTAGCCTATTTACAAGAAGTGTGGGAGAATTCCGAAGAAATAAAAACGGCTGACCAGGCAGAAGAATGGCTGAAGACGCACATATTACAGGTAAATAAGTTATTATTTGACCATTCAAATAAAAACATGGAATGTGAGGGGATGGGGACTACGATTGAGGCGGTTATTGCTACCAATCAGTTCTCATCTATTGCTCATGTCGGTGACAGCCGCTGTTATATATTAAACGATATTGGATTTCAGCAATTAACCGAAGATCATACGCTGGTGAATGAATTAGTCCGCACAGGGCAAATTTCCAAAGAGGATGCTGAGCATCATCCAAGGAAAAATGTAATCCTCCGTGCGTTAGGGACAGAACAAGATATTAAAATTGATATAAAAACAATTATGTTTGAAGAAGGAGACTTTCTTCTTTTATGTTCAGATGGGTTGTCTAATAAAGTAAATGAGCAAGAAATGATTACAATCCTTCAAAATGACGACTCTGTTGAACAAAAAGCTTCGACACTAATTAATCTGGCAAATGAAAATGGTGGAGAAGATAATATCACCCTTATCATATTAAAGTTTGATGGAGTAATTGAATTGGGTGATGAGAAATGTTAATTGGGAAAAGATTGAGCGGTCGCTATAAGATATTGGAAATGATCGGCGGAGGTGGCATGGCGAATGTCTATCTTGCTCATGATATCATCCTGGACCGTGACGTAGCTGTTAAAATGCTTCGTCTAGATTTTGCAAATGATGATGAATTTATTCGTAGGTTTCATAGGGAAGCCCAGTCTGCAACCAGTCTTGCACATCCAAATATCGTTAGTATTTATGATGTAGGAGAAGAAAATGAACTTTACTACATTGTAATGGAATATGTTGAAGGGCAAACATTAAAACAATACATACAACAAAACTCGCCGATTAGGGTGGAAGACTCAGTCAGGATTATGAGACAGTTGACATCTGCTATCTCTCATGCCCATCAAAATCATATTATCCATCGTGATATTAAGCCCCATAATATTCTAGTTGATCGAGTGGGCGATGTGAAAATTACTGACTTTGGAATTGCCATGGCTCTTAGTGCAACTAGTATTACACAAACGAATTCTGTGTTGGGGTCTGTCCATTATTTATCTCCGGAGCAGGCTCGTGGCGGGATGGCAAATCGAAAGTCTGATATTTATTCCTTAGGAATTGTCATGTTTGAACTTTTGACAGGAAGGCTGCCGTTTTCAGGTGAATCAGCTGTTTCAATTGCCTTAAAGCATCTTCAATCTGAAACACCATCAGTTAGACGGTGGAATCCGAATATACCACAAAGTGTCGAAAATATCGTTCTAAAAGCAACGGCAAAAGATTCCTTTCATCGCTATAACAGTGTTGAAGATATGGAGGAAGATTTAAGGACAGCATTAGATTTAGAAAGATTGAATGAACCAAAATTTATTGTTCCAATTGATAATGAAGCGACAAAGGCAATACCTGTAATTACGGATGACCGTCCACTTCAAAATCATGGGGAAACTTTAGTTCATAGCCATGAAAATAAAGATAGTGGAAATGAAAAAGAGCAAATAAAAAAGAATGAAAAAGGTAATAAACAGAAAAAAAGAAAAAAATGGCCTATTATTTTAATTTCTACTTTTGTAGTTTTGACATTATTAGCGATTTTTACATTTACAGTTTTACCTGGATTATTGACTGCAAAGGACGTAGAAATACCAGATGTTAGCGGTATGGAATTGGATAAGGCCATTTCTAAATTAGAATCTGAAGGTTTTCAAATTGGTAAGAAAATTGAATTAACTGATGAAGAAGTCGAAGAAGGTAAGGTTATTAAAACAAATCCTGAAGCTGGAAGTACCGTTAAAGAAAATTCAACATCCCCAATTAATATATATATTAGTATGGGTAAGGAAAAATATGAACTTTCCGATTATGTTGGACGGAATTATGATACAGTAGCACAGTTCCTGGATAATAAGAATTTTAAGGATATTAAACCAAATGAGGTTTACGATGATAGTGAACCAGGTACGATACTTCGCCAAAGTCCTGAGGGTGGGAAAAAGGTAGTTCCTGAAGACACTGTGTTAGAGTTTGATATTAGTAAAGGGCCAGAGGCAATAATATTAAGGGATTTAACACAATATAGTCTAAAAGGTGCCCAAGAGTATATAGACTCTGTTGGTCTGTCTCTGGATGCATCGGAAGAAAAATATGACGACTTAATTCCTGCAGGAAATATCATTTCTCAATCACCTAAACCGGATACAAAAATGAAAAAGGGTGATAAGGTGTCAGTGGTAATATCTAAAGGGAAAGAAGATAAACCACCAAAACCTGTTACCAAGGAGATATCAATAAAGTACCAGCCAAAGGAACCTGGTCAAGAACAGATGGTTCTCATTTATATTGAGGATATGAATCATCCCAATATGACCGAACCAGCTGATACATTTCCCATTATTTCGGATCAAAAATATCAGATTCAATTACTCATTCCATATGGTGGAAGAGCGAACTATAAAGTTTTTCTTGATACAAGTGTAATTGCAGAAGATACAATATATTATCCAGAAACTGAATAGGGTAGATTATCTTGATGAAAAAAGGCAAGGAGTGTGGCTATGCCTGAAGGAAAAATTGTTAAAGCGTTAAGTGGCTTCTATTATGTGTTTTCTAACGGTGAATTGACACAGTGTCGCGGAAGGGGAGTTTTTCGTAAAAATAAGATTACTCCGCTTGTTGGGGATGAAGTGGTATTTCAAGCTGAAAATGATCGTGAAGGTTATATATTGGAAGTGAAGGAAAGAAAAAATGAACTGGTTCGACCTCCAATTGCTAATGTTGACCAGGCAATTCTTGTCTTCTCGGCAGTAGAACCTGATTTTAGTACCACCTTGTTAGACCGTTTTCTTGTCTTGGTTGAATTTAATCGTATAACACCGCTTATTTGTATTACCAAAATAGATTTGACAAATGAGAAGCAAATGAAGTCAATAATCGAATTTGCTGATCAATACAAAGAAATCGGTTATGACGTCCTTCTTACCTCGTCTGAAACGGAAGCAGGAATTGAGGCGTTAAGCCCGCATGTTGAAAATAAAATATCCGTATTTGCTGGGCAATCAGGTGTGGGGAAGTCGTCGCTATTAAATGTATTACGCCCAGACTTGGATATTAAAACAGATCATATTTCCTCTCATTTAGGTAGAGGAAAACACACAACCCGCCATGTAGAATTAATTACGGTGGGAAATGGTCTAATTGCTGATACACCAGGATTTAGTTCGTTAGAATTCACTGATATCGAAACAGAACATTTACCCTTTTGCTTCCCTGAAATTGCAAAAGAAGGTGAAAACTGTAAATTTCGCGCGTGTTTACATATTAGTGAACCAAAATGTGCAGTGAAAGCAGCTGTTGAATCAAAGTTAATTCCGGACTATCGGTATAAGCATTATGTTGAATTCTTACAGGAAATTAAAGATAGAAAGCCGAGGTATTAATATGGTAAAGATTGCACCCTCTATACTATCAGCAGATTTTGCAAAATTGGGAGATGAGATTAAAGCAGTGGAACAAGCTGGAGCGGACTATATTCATATTGATGTAATGGATGGACATTTTGTCCCAAACATTACAATAGGGCCACTGATTGTTGAGGCTATTCGTCCGATTACCAAGCTTCCACTTGACGTTCACCTAATGATTGAGAATCCTGATCAATACATTGATGCCTTTGCTAATGCAGGAGCAAATTATATTACGGTGCACGTGGAAACTTGTCGGCATCTTCATAGAACGATTAACCATATTAAGTCATTTGGGATTAAAGCAGGTGTAGTTTTAAATCCAGCGACCCCTGTAGAATCCATCCAACATGTTCTTGGTGATATTGATATGGTGCTGTTAATGTCTGTCAATCCAGGATTTGGCGGGCAGAAATTCATTCCTGAAGTACTTCCAAAGATAAGGAAGGTAAAGGAAATGGCAGATGCAAAAGGATTAATAATTGAAAT
>JAQSXG010000702.1 GCA_029256785.1 Neobacillus sp. | reverse complement strand
TATATGATTAACTGGAAAGTAAGATTCCGAAACAAATTATGGGTGACTTCCCTTCTATCACAAACTGCATTAATGATTCAAGCTGTATTAGCAGGTTTAGTAAGCTTAGGATTAATTAACATTAGCCTCGAAGAAGTTGACCACTCTATTAAGATTATTTTGGGATTAGTTGATACGGTGTTAGTCTATTTGTCGTTTCTTGGAGTTGTCATTGATCCTACTACAAAATCAATTTCTGACAGTGAGAAAGCTCAAAAATATTCTGAACCTAAGTAATATAAATTAACTGAAAGTAGGTGGAATAAAATGTCATATGAATATATTATTGACCACATTCCCATGAATACTCCAAATGACCGTAGACCTGCTGACAGAATGGTTGCCGAAACAATTACCCTTCACAATACAGGAAACGAAAAATCTTCCGCAAGAAATGAACGTAATTGGTTAACTAACCCTTCTAATGACAGAACCGCTTCCTTTCACAAGGCTATTGATGAAAAGGAAATCATTGAATGTTTACCAGACAATGAACATGCGTGGGCTGCTGGTGATGGACGTGGTGACGGTAATATGAAATCTATTCACATTGAGATATGCGAATCTGGAAATTATGCACTAACCATTGAAAATACAATTGATCACGTTGCTAAGATGCTCCATGAACGGAATTGGGGAGTAGATAAACTTAGACGACATTGGGATTGGTCACGAAAGATATGTCCTCGCTTAATGTATGACGGTGGTTCATGGGCAACTTGGAAATTGTTAGTAAGTAAAATTGACGCACGTTTGAGTGAATTGAAGAATCCACCTAAACCTGTAGCAAAAGAAACTCCAACAGTTACAAATGAAGGAGATGAAAATATCATGAAAGTTTCAGGTGCGTTACATCAGATTATGCTTCAGCAACTGGAAGAAATCACATCTGTAGAAAAGTATGGAAAAACTGCTTTGAGTAAAATCTGGTTGACTAAATACGTAAATGGCGAACTTACGAATTCCGAAGCTATTGCCCTATTATTTGCTATTCGTGCAAAGAACATATAGTAACAAATTAAAATAAACTTTTTATTGGAATACTCGTTCGTTATATAGGTGTAAACGAGTGAAATTTTACTTAATATTCACAAGTTTGTTCTACATAACGAACGGTAATCACATTTTTAAGGAAGTGAAACGATGACTTTAAACAAGATACAGAAAGTAATGTTAGAAACAGATGTAGTACAAAAAATAGATAAAATTGATGGTCTTGAGTCGTCATTGGCGGATATTGTGACGGTAAATGTAAAAAAATACAGTCATTTAGTTGTTAATGGTGATTGGGCAGATGCAATTCAAACTGCCATCAATGAAAATTCAAAAGTATTTATCCCTCCCGGAACCTATTTGGTATCAAAACCAATAATAGTAGGAACTCAAAAAGAAATTCATGGTGCAGGTGGAAATCTTTATCTATCTCAAACCATAATTAAGGGCGAAGTTGCAACAATGGGTGAAAATAAATCCATTTTTCAATGTTTGCCTACTGGTGCAACCAACAATGTCCAATCCATAAAAATAAAAGGAATAAAATTTTTAGGTGATAATCAATCTGTTCAATGGAGCACTTTAAACACTTCAACAGATAGCGGAGTAAATGGTATTGATGTTGCAGGAACAACACAAGGCGTAACCATTGAAGATTGTAGCTTTGTACGGTTAAAAAGAGGTATTGCTCAAAGAAATGAAGGGAATTACACTGATAAAATTACGATTAATAAGTGTTTCTTTTCTGTATGCTATCGTGCTATAGGTGATTTAATTACTACTGTTCCATTATCATTGATTGATTCGTTTATCTATGATTGTTATGACTGGATTGTTTGTGAACGAATTAATGTAGTTAATACTAGCTTCAATAATTCATCTTTTAGTTTCGAGTATTGTGGAATTAAAGGTAAATATATTTCTGTTGATGGTGGTTGGTTTGAAGGTGGTAACAACCACATAAGTACTGCTGATTATGTTGGGGGTTCAATTTTTGCAAAAGGTGTATTTTTCAGTACGTCTTACTCAGCGTTAGGGAATACGAAACATCATTTTAGAGTTGGGAATCAAGGTAAACTTATTTTCAAATCTTGTCGATTAGCAACTAATAATCGTATAGCGAGTTTTGTGAGTATTACAGATTGGTCAAAGGTCTATATTGAAATGGATGGTAACGAAATAAACACCGACCAATGGGCTGATAGCCAAAACCCTTACACACTAGGAGCTACTATTGTAAGGGATGGGAAATTGTATAAAGGAAACATTGAGCAATCAGAAATTTACACGGGTATTCATCAAGGCGGTACTGCGATTGCTAGTGGTACAAAAATAAATAGTTTCCACCACGTTAGAGGGATTCGTTTATTTAATCCGACTTTTAAGATTAAAAATAGTTCTGCTGACACCTATCAAACAGGATTCCTAGAGCTGATATTAACAGGAGCGAACGATGGGGCAGGTGCAGATCAAGCTTACTTCCAGAAAGTTGTAATTGCTAAAGGGATGGGTAGTGTTTGGAGTGTGGTAAGTCCTGCGATGGATGGCTCACAGTTAT
>JAQSXG010000701.1 GCA_029256785.1 Neobacillus sp. | reverse complement strand
ATGTTTGACCGTCCAGTAAGAGATATGCTCATTTTAATGCTTAAGTGGCATATTGGCATACGTACCAATTTTGCTGTTGATTCTGGGAAATTGGGAAAGTACTTTGAGAAGTATCTGGAACCAAAGCATTGGGAGGCGTTTATTAAAACCTTTCCTGATGCAAAATACGAAAACATTTGGCAAGCGCTTTTTGAAATGTGCAATTTGTTTAGGGAGACTGCGTTGGAAGTAGCAAAATATTATGGCTATGACTATCCTACGGAAGATGACCAGCGTGTTACTAATTATCTTCAACACGTAAGAATACTTCCCCAGAATGCAAAGGGAGTTTATTGATCGGGACTCAACTAACGGATACTTTAGTATAATACAGTCCATGAAAGGGCTGCCGAAAGTAGTGAGTAACCATTGTTCCTTAAAACATTTTTCAAAATGATTCGTTTTGGGTTTAATTCCACAGGGCTCAACACTTGCGGGTAGAGTAGGACCTCCCTTATAATTTAAATTTATAAGGGAGGCGGTAAATATGGCAAATCATTTTGCCGGAATAAGAAGCGACTCATGCAGAGCCTTTCATTAGGGCGATCTTTGCATGGGGTGATTCGTTTATGATGATCGCCCGAGAAAAATCGTTTCTAATCATGGGACTTTGCAACTTATTTTATTTTCATCAAAAATAAGGGGCTGAAAGCTATGAGTCAACCATTCATTAGAAACCATCAATACAACGAGATTAAGAAGCAGATCGGTCAGTTACAAAGTGCCTGTAACTCCGTTTCCGATTTGAAAGTGGTCGAAGTGGTTCGCAATGATACAGAAGTCAAGATAGGCGGATTGTTTTCGGATGCAACCGATCGGCAAAAACAATTGGTTGGGAACCTGGAACAGCTACAAACCACTGCGGACTTTCAGCGATATTTGCAATCCTTGGAGCCTTATTTAGCAGAGGAATATGCGCATGTGACGGACAATCAATTAAAGAAACTTTTCCCTAAGCACAAGAAACTGAAAATACCCGATCTTAATGGTATCACTTATAGATTCGCGACATATCTAGGCTGGACCGATATTGCAGCGAATAAATTATTCATTGTTTTTGATCTGAACGGAAAGCTTATCGGCATTGAAGGGAAGTATACGCCGACTAATAAGAAGGGCGTTTGCTTCTTGTGCAATCGGCATGCTGAGGTCGCGTTATTCACTGCTGAGACCAAGTGGAAACCGGTAGGTGCATCACCAGATTATTACAGGGCCATAGGTAATTATTTGTGCGTGAACAGCGAGGCTTGCAACAAGAACATAACGAATGTCGAAGCATTGGAGAAATTCATTCATGGCGTGTTTGTCGGTCCGTAACGGCGCGAAGCCTGACCAAAAAGAGAGTTATTTCGGAGGAATGTAGCTTATTAAACACAAAGAAACGGCAGCCGGCATAATGGCTGCCGTTTTCCCAACTAACGGGACACGATAGTGCAAGAGTTGCCTCACGCTCGAAATAAGCGCCCGAGCTTTTGGGCGCTTTTTCGTTTCAATGATATGTTATTTTCTTTTTAGTCGTACTGGATTGTACACACAAAACTCAGGTTCATCCACAATTGGATTGTAATGGATCGGATATGTTTCAAAACTGCGAGCGTTAGGAATAAGCTCGTATCCATTCGCAGTATACCACGATGCTAGATCTTCATAAGTTTTGTCAATATTCATCCCCTTTTGATGTTCACACACGGCGTAGGTGTATGTTGGGATGGACAAGGCCACCATACCGTCCGGGATCACAACGGATTGCAAGGTCTCGACCATGATAAAATAGATGAAACCTTCATTGGTGTGTCCTTCAGATAAGCCGAGGAGATAATCCTGCTTGACAATGTTCGGTATTTCATCAAGCTGTGCTTGAATTCCATTATCAACTCGCGTATCTCTCCTTTGGCAATTGATGTCATTAGGCAGGCTGGTAAGAAATTGCTAGACCCTACTTATAAGAATAAACGTCGCGGTGTAAAATACCTAGTTAGTGATATTATCTAACTAATGGGCACAAGAGCACTACTAATTACACCACGACGCTGCCGAAGTTGAACGGTAGCATCGTTGCGCTAAAGGCCAGTTTACTGGAACAAGGGATTTATATACTTTTTCACTAAATCTTCGTGAAATTAGATGGGGATTTGTGGCAAAATATAGTTGAACAGATTGATATTTTTATTAATTGGCCGGCCTTTGCCGAGTGATGGTTATTATATCTAATAAATATGTTGGAGGGACGGTTGAAAAAAAATGAAAAATGCTGAAATTAAAATATTTGCGGGGAGCTCTGGAAAAACTTTTGCAGAAAAAATGTGCAAATATATGGATGTTGAATTAGGTCAGTCTGAAGCGATAACCTTTTCTGAAGGGAATACCTTTGTTAGAATTGGTGAGACCGTTCGTGATAAGAATGTCTATCTTGTACAATCCATTGGTTTGAATCCGAACAATGAATTTGTTGAGATTCTTTTTTGGGTTGACGCCTTCAAAAGGGCAAGTGCCCACTCTGTGACTGTGATCATGCCCTATTTTAGCTATGCCAAAGGTGACAAAAAAGATGAGCCA
>JAQSXG010000700.1 GCA_029256785.1 Neobacillus sp. | reverse complement strand
TACACTTATTGAAAAAGCTCAGTCAAATGTCGATGAAGAAAAAGCGAAAGAGCTTGAACAGAAAATGCGTACAGCAACGTTTACGCTTGATGATTTCCTAGAACAACTTGGTCAAGTTCGAAATTTAGGACCACTTGATGAATTATTAAAAATGATGCCAGGTGCAAATAAAATTAAAGGTTTAAATAATATGCAAGTTGATGAAAAACAAATTGCACATGTTGAAGCCGTAATTAGAGCGATGACCAAGGAAGAAAAAAATCATCCTGAAATTTTGAATTCAAGCCGTAAAAGACGTATCGCCAAGGGAAGCGGACGAACCGTTCCCGAAGTAAACCGTTTACTAAAGCAGTTTGAAGACATGAAAAAGATGATGAAGCAAATGACAGGAATGCAGCAAAAAGGGAAGAAAAAGGGCGGATTTAAATTTCCGTTTAAAGGATTCTAAGTTGTTTCAACCTGTTAAAAAATGGTAATACTACATGTAAAGAAAAAACACTTTACAAATGATTTAAGAATTGATATTATACTATCTTGTGTGAAACTATTCGGAGGTGCTTATTTAAAATGGCAGTAAAAATTCGTTTAAAACGTATGGGAGCTAAAAAAACTCCTTTCTATCGTATCGTAGTAGCAGATTCTCGTTCTCCTCGTGATGGACGTTATATTGAAGTAGTTGGAACATACAACCCAGTTACTCAACCAGCACAAGTTCAACTTAACGAAGAATTAGTTCTAAAATGGTTACAAGACGGTGCAAAACCATCTGATACAGTTCGTAACCTGTTTTCAAAAGAAGGCATCATGGAAAAATTCCATAATGCTAAGCTAAGCAAGTAATTGCTATGAAGCAATTAATTGAAACGGTTGTTAAGCCCCTTGTTGATTTTCCTGAAGACGTTCATGTGAATGTTGAAGAAGGGGATCAACGAATTACCTACCATTTGTCAGTCAACAAGACAGACATGGGAAAAGTGATTGGCAAGCAAGGGCGCGTTGCAAAGGCCATTAGAACTGTTGTTTATGCAGCAGGATCATCACAACAAAAGAAAATTTTTCTGGAAATTGGTGAATAGCTTTTTGCATCTAGATGAAAGGGGGGAATTAATTCCTCCCTTTTTTGCTAACTTCTTTTAACAAAGATCGGAGGAGGCGCTCTCTTGCAACTTATTCAAACTGTTGTTGTGAAGCAAATATTAACGGAAAAAAGCAAACAGAAGCTTTTAAATAAATACCAAAGTCAAAAGTTACAGCTCCAAAAGGAATGCGGCCAGTTCCAATTTGAGATGAAAAGATTAGAAAAGACTAATAAATTTTCATCACTAGCATTGAAGAATCATTTTGAAAAAGAAATTAATAAACGCCTAGATAAAGAAAAGCTTCTAGAGTTTCAAATCGAACAATTACATATGCTACCATTAGGCAGTGAATTAAAGGAAAAAGAAGTTCAGGCACTCGTTGACGTCAAGGTTGGAGATGTTTGGGACGAGGGGTTTGGTGAATCAACAATTATTATTAAAGACGGTATCATTGATGAAATACGATGAGGTGAGGAACAAATGGAAAAATGGTTTAATGTTGGGAAGATCGTCAATACCCATGGAATAAAAGGTGAGGTGAGGGTCGTTTCCACCACCGACTTCCCAGAACAACGATACAAGGTTGGGAATGTTTTATTTTTATTTATGCCAAAATCGATAAATCCTATCGAACTAACAATCAAAAATCATCGAACTCATAAGAATTTCGAACTTTTAACATTTGAGGGACTGGAAAATATAAATGAGGTTGAGAAATTCAGAGACGGTATCTTAAAAGTGCCAGAATCACAGTTAGGAGACTTGGAAGAGGATGAATTTTATTTTCATGAGATTATTGGCTGTCTTGTATTAACAGAAGACGGTGAAGAAATCGGGAAGATTACAGAAGTTCTAACTCCAGGTGCAAATGATGTCTGGACTGTGAAAGGTAAAGGTGGGAGAGAGGTTTATATCCCATATATACACGATGTGGTAAAGAAAGTGGATGTTAAAGAAAAGAAGGTAATTATCAAGCCGATGGAAGGATTACTTTCATGATGAAAATTGATGTTCTCACATTATTCCCAGAAATGTTTTCTGGTGTATTTGGGCAATCAATTTTGCAAAAGGCTGCTGAAAAATCTGCCGTGCAGTATAATGTAGTAAATTTCCGTGACTATGCGGATAACAAACATAAGACCGTGGATGACTATCCGTATGGGGGCGGGGCAGGAATGGTATTAAAGCCTCAGCCTTTATTTGATGCAGTCGCTGATCTAACAGAAAAGGCGGAAAGTCAAAATCCCCGTGTAATCCTTCTTTGTCCTCAAGGGGAACGTTATGATCAGCGAAAAGCTGAGGAATTAGCGGGTTTGGACCATCTGATTTTTATCTGTGGGCATTATGAAGGATATGATGAAAGGATTCGCGAGCATATTGTCACTGATGAAATATCCATTGGAGATTATGTTTTAACCGGCGGAGAAATTGGTGCAATGGTCGTTATCGATAGTGTCGTTCGTCTATTACCAGAGGTACTTGGTAATGAAGAATCACATATGAAGGATTCATTCAGT
>JAQSXG010000084.1 GCA_029256785.1 Neobacillus sp. | reverse complement strand
AACGGAAGCAGGCAAAGAGGTTTATTTGGTAATTAACCAAGTGGATAAACATAGAGATGAAGAGCTGAGTTTTCCTGACTTTCAACAGAGTGTTTTGGAATCGTTTTCTGCCTGGGGTGTTAAGCCCGCGCGAATTTACTATACTTCCTTGAAGTTCGAGGATCATCAGCATAATGAATTTAAAGAACTACAGCAATTTATCTCACAAAAATTGCAAACAAAGGATCAATTTTTGCAGCAATCCATCTTTCATTCTTTAAAAAAAATTGCACAAGATCATCTTAAGAAAACGCGGATAGTAAGTGAAGAGGAACTCCGGCCAGCCATTGAAATTCTAAATGAACTATCTGATGCAGAAAGACAGGAACTGCAACACACTTATCAAGAAATTAATACCAATCTTCAGACACTTGCAGGTGGAGTAACAGAAACCGAAAGGGAAATTGATACCCAAATCGCACAAATTCTGAAGAATGCCTATTTAATGCCATTTCAAACAAGAGAACTCGCAGAGGCATATTTGGAAGCCTGTCAGCCGGAGTTTAAAGTAGGACTTTTATTTACTAAGCAAAAAACTCAGGAAGAAAAGAATGCAAGACGTAATCGTTTCTATCAGGAATTACTAGAAAAAACAAAATCTCAACTAGAGTGGCATTTACGTGAATTTTTGTTAACGGTATTAAAAGAACATAATCTTGAAAATCAAGACTTACAGGCTATAGCTCAGGCATTTACAATTAAAATACCTGTTGAATTGGTAGATGAAACTGTCAAACAAGGCGCGAGATTGTCAGGGGAATATGTTCTTCATTATACGGAGGATATTGCAAACGGAATCAAAAAAATTGCCCGGCGAGAGATAGATGTATTTAAAACTGCTTTCCTTGCCTTCCTAGTGAAAAAAACAGAAAAGCTTAAAAAAATGTACCATTCCGATTTTCAGAAAATCGAAAGATACATGAGTGCACTTGAGAAAGTTTCAAACTACGAGGACAATTACTCCGAAAAAGAGAAACTAGTAACTCAGTTATTAACTCAAGTGACGAACCTAAAGCAAGATACCTATCAGCTTTTTAACCAAGAAGAACAAGATTTTGAAGTGGTGTATGGGCAAGTAATGGACACACTTACTAATGACGAAACCGCATTAACAACGATAAATAAGCATAAAACTGTAAAAAGTGAAAAAGCTGAATCTGAGGACAATGGGCATGTTCAAAAAATGATAGACCGACTAGAGAGGGCATCGAAGTTGGTTACCAATCTGCCTGGATTCAAGAAAATAGCAGATGAACTGGCGGAAAAAGCAGATAGACTCGCACATAGAGGATTTACGGTGGCGTTATTTGGAGCCTTCAGTGCAGGAAAATCATCTTTTGCCAATGCCTTAATGGGTGAAAAGGTATTACCCGTGTCACCCAATCCTACAACTGCGGCGATTAATAAAATAAAGCCCGTCACTGAACGTTATCAGCATGGAACAGTACTAGTTAAATTCAAGGATGCAACCGCCATGCTTGAGGATGTAAATCGGTCATTAAAGTTTTTTGAGCTACAAGTAAATAATTTAAATGAGGCTTCTAAAGAAATTGATAAGGTCATGCTTGAAAAAGGGCAAGAGGGTGTGTCAGAGAAAACACATTACGCTTTTTTACAAGCATTTAAACATGGTTGTAAAAATTACGTTCAAAAGCTAGGTACTGTGATTGAAACGGACTTAAATGAATTTACTGAGTTTGTTGCGAGAGAAGAAAGGTCCTGTTTTGTCGAATGGATAGAGCTCTATTATGACTGTGAACTAACACGTAAAGGGATTACCCTCGTTGATACACCAGGAGCTGACTCCATTAATGCCCGCCATACAGGAGTGGCATTTGATTATATTAAAAACTCGGATGCGATTCTTTTTGTTACCTACTATAATCATGCCTTTTCAAAGGCTGACCGGGAGTTTTTAATACAACTTGGTCGAGTCAAGGAATCGTTTCAGCTTGATAAAATGTTTTTTATTATTAATGCGATTGATTTGGCTGAAAATGAGGAAGAGCAAGAGACGGTTACCGAATATGTAAAAGACCAGTTAGTGAAATATGGAATTAGTCACCCACATCTCTACCCGTTATCAAGTCTATTAGCAATAAGAGAAAAGCTTCAGCCAGAAACAATTAATGCTTCTGGACTAGGAGATTTTGAGAATGATTTCTACCACTTTATTTCGAATGACTTAACGAAAATGGCGGTCACTTCTGCTGGAAATGAGCTCCAACGTGTTCAGGGACTAGTGGACAAGATGATTCAAGGCTCAAGAGAAGACCAAAGTGAAAAAGATAGAAAACGTTTAGAAATCAAGCACCAAAAGGAAATGATTAAAGCTTTATTTAATAAGCAAACAAAAGAGGCATTAACCAAGAGAATGTCACAGGAATCAGCAGAATTAATTTTTTACATCAAGCAAAGAGTGTTATTTCGCTTTAATGATTTCTTCAAAGAAGCTTTCAACCCGTCAGCACTAAGGGATGATGGAAGGAATTTAAAAAAGGCGTTACAGTCTGCTTTAGATGAGTTCCTGGAAAGTCTAGGGTTTGATCTATCTCAGGAAATGAGAGCAACAACAGTAAGACTCGACCGGTTTGCAGAAAAAATACTAGCTGACTATCAGAAGGTTCTAATTAGAAACTTAGTTGAAATTAATGATGACCTTTCATTCTCCACTTTTGAGACGAATTTTGAGGAGGGAATGGACTTTCCAATTGCTTTTTCCGATATTAATAAAAAAATGTTCACAAAGGCAATGTCTTATTTTAAAAATCCAAAGGCTTTCTTTGAAAAAAATGAAAAAAAGTTGATGAGCGATGAACTTCAATCAAATTTGAGCTCACCTGTTGATGACTACTTAAAAATAGAAGCAAAGCGTGTGGAAGAATATTACACTAAACTACTTAGCACCGAATCCGAGCGGCTAATTAGCCAAATGAATGCTCAGGTTGATGATTTCTATTACAGCCTACAATCGGCCTTGGATGGCGGCGTCTTAATTGAGGATTTACTAGAGGTGTATGAAAATCTAGCAGAATAAAGGGGATAAGTATGAAATTCATTGTTGGCAAAGAATGGCTTTTCAATCATTTACATGAACCAACTATTCGCATCGTTGATTGTCGGTTTTCATTAGCAGATTTTGAAAAAGGTAATCGGGAATATGGGCATAACCATCTTCCCGGTGCTGTCTTCTTTGACCTCGAGAAAGACCTATCGGGAAGTGTCGGTGAACATGGCGGCCGGCATCCACTTCCCGATATGGATGAATTTGTCCTAAAGTTAGAGAGAGCTGGGATTGATGAAAACATGACTGTCGTAGCATATGACCAAGGAGAAGGTGCGTTTGCGGCAAGGTTTTGGTGGATGCTTCAATACCTTGGCCATGAAAAGGTATTTGTCCTAGATGGAGGGTTTAACAGCTGGAAAGAAGCGGGTTATCCATTATCGTCTGAAATACCTGTTTATGAGTCGTCTGTTTTTAAAATTAATATTAATAACGAAATGATCGTAGATGTAGATGATGTGAAAGCAGTGGTAAACGGTCAATTAGCGAATACGACCTTAATTGATTCCCGCGAAGAAAGACGTTATTTAGGGTTAGAGGAACCGATTGATAAAAAAGCTGGCCGAGTTCCGGGAGCAATTAACAAGCCTTGGATGGAGGGGCTCCATGTTGGGGGATATAAACCAGTTGAAGCTCAAAAACAACGATTTTCGGATATTCAACCTGATTCACAGGTAATTGTTTATTGCGGATCAGGTGTAACTGCTACACCAAATTTCCTAGCATTAAAAGAGGCTGGATTCGAAAAGGTAAAACTTTACTTGGGAAGTTTTAGCGACTGGATTTCTTATCCTGAAAACAAAATCGAGTAAGATTTTATGTTATAATGATAACCGTGCTGTTTTTAAGGCATCCAAAATAAGGAGGTAATCTATTGAATATGAATCAAAAACCTTCACTTATGCTTGTAGATGGTATGGCACTGTTATTCCGGGCATTTTATGCAACGGCCGTATCAGGTCAGTTTATGATAAATTCTAAAGGTATACCAACGAATGGAATTCATGGCTTTATAAAGCATTTATTTACTGCCGTTTCATCATTTAAGCCGTCACATGTTGCTGTCTGCTGGGATATGGGAAGCAAAACATTTAGAACCGAATTGTTTGATGCTTATAAGGGCAACCGTTCAGAAGCACCTGTTGAACTAATTCCGCAATTTGATTTAGTAAAAGAAGTGGTAGCTTCTTTTGATATTCCTAATATTGGCTTAGCAGGCTATGAAGCAGACGATTGTATTGGGACAATTGCCAGGCAGGCTAGTGATACTGCGCATGTATCGATCTTGACAGGAGACCAGGATATTCTTCAACTCTTAGACGAAAACATTTCCGTCATCTTATTGAAAAAGGGTTATGGAAATTATCTTGTTCACACGCCTGATACCTTTTTTGAAGAAAAAGGGATTAAACCGAGACAAATGATTGATTTAAAAGCATTGATGGGTGACCCTAGTGATAATTATCCAGGTGTTAAGGGTATTGGCGAGAAAACGGCGCTTAAGCTTTTAAAGGAATTCGAACATGTCGAGGGCATTATTTCAAATCTCCACCAACTGTCAAAATCATATAAAACAAAAATAGAGCAGGATCTTGAAATGCTTCATTTATCAAGAATGCTAGCAGAAATAAAATGTGACGTTCCAGTTAGCTGTGATTTGGAAAGTGCAGGACTGAGAATAGAAAAAGAAAAAGCAATGAACAAATTAATGGAACTAGAGCTTCGCGGAATGGAGCGATTACTTCCATTAAAGGAAGCATTTATATCATAAATAAATTTCAAGGCTGTCCCTGTTCTTTACAGGGGCAGCCTTTTCCATATTATTTAGTATTTTTCTTCTTAGCGGCATTTTCTAGTTTGCTTTTTGGTTCTTCAGCGAACTCGGCATCTTGACCATATCCTTGCGGAGTAACGCCAGGGGCTTTTGTACCACGATTTCTTTGACCATTTTTACTCATCTTTGTTCACCTCCGATAATTAGTATTTCCAGCGGGAATAATAAAACTCAACTTTCTAAACAATAAGAGAAGAGGTGATGAAATGAATAAAGGTGTTTATTTGGCACTATCAAGCATTTGTTTGGCACAGGGATTAAAAATTCCGATTCATTACTATAAAGAGAAAGAATGGCGGCCAGAGTTATTTTTTCAAACAGGCGGGATGCCTAGTTCTCACTCAGCAGGAGTGTCAACTTTAACAACATATATAGCTTTACAAAGGGGATTGCCAACTTTTGACTTTGCGCTATCACTTGTTTATGGATTAATCGTTATGTATGATGCACAGGGGATCAGGAGGCAAACAGGAGAACTAACTTTAAAGGTTAATTCCATGAATGAATTAATTGATAAGATTCATGATGATGAATCGGTTAAATTTGAACAAGAAGCACCAAAGAAACTAAAGGAAATGCTGGGGCATCAACCAGAAGAAGTAATTGGAGGAGCCCTACTGGGTGCGACGATTGGAGTAATTGGCCATCTTTGCACAAAAAAGAGTAGAAAAATGTCGAATTTTAGCGTAAAATTTGATAGAGGTTGGTTATAAGTGGTTGGGGGAGGCGGATAATTCAATGCGTACAGTTGATCAGTACCTGAACTACTTGGAAGGGAAAGGGTTTGAATTCCAAGAGGATGCAATTGGCTTTATTTACTTCGGAAAACATTACACAAATGCTTCTGATGAGTTAACGACAACAGCGATAGAACTTACATTAAAAGTGCAAAAAAGCTTTGATGGCAGTTTTTATATGTCATTATTAGAAACATTAATAACAAACCAAATTAGAACGCGAAGTGGTGCCATCAAGTTTGCTAAGCAAAGAGAACTGTTGGCAGTATAAGCACAAAAAATACTCCCTTTTATATTGAGGGAGTATTTTTTTATCCTTGGTAACTCTCATTTTTTTTACGCAAAAAAGGAACTTTATTCCTTGGAAGCTCTGCGAATATCATCCCTGCAAAGATGAGCAGACAACCGAACAGGGCACTATAAGACAAGCGCTCCGCTGCCCAGTAATAACCCGCTATTGCTGCGAAAACTGGTTCCATTGCAAAAATTAATGCAACCCGAGTTGCTGTCGTATACTTTTGAAAATTGGTTTGAATCAGAAAAGCCAATGCGGTTGCAAACACACTTGTAATTAATAATGCAATAATGACATCCTTGGAAAGCAGAATTTCGGGACTAACTAAACTTCGCCAATCTTCAAATAGAAAAGAAGAGAGAATTGAAAGGATGGCAACAGTAGAAATTTGAATGACTGTTAATATTAATGTAGGGTATTTACTTGAGTATTTACCGGTAAAAATAATATGAAGGGCAAAGGCAATTGCACAGATAAATACAAACCCATCACCGATATTTAAGGAAGATACATCTGTCATTGTTAGAAGAAATAATCCAATAGTCGCGGTTAATACACCGATCACAGCATTCCTTGTTGGGAATTGCTTTAATAATAACATTGAAAATAATGGCACGAGAACAACGCTTAACCCAGTAATAAATCCTGCTTTTGAGGTAGTAGTGTATAATAATCCGATGGTTTGAGTCGCATACCCAAGAAAAAGCCAAAATCCGATAAAAACACCAGAATAAATCATTCTTATGTTTAGATGTTTTAGCTGACTTCTTTTAAAAATGATAAGATAAAGTAAAAGCATAAGTGCAGCAGCAAGGAAGCGAACTCCATTAAAGGAAAAAGGTTCGAGTAGCCCAATTGCATTTTGCACAAGGACAAAAGTGGTCCCCCATATAAATGTAACAAATAGTAAGCTAGTATCAGCTAACAAGGGCTTTTTCATAATCTAACGTTCCCCCATAGTGTTTTTCCTGATTGCTTGCCGTGCGAGTTCATCAGCAACCTTGTTTTCAATACTTGGTATCCATTTGATGAAAAATAAATCGAATTGTTTTGTTAGTTGTAATGCCTTTTCTAAAAGAGGCGAATAAAGGTTGTTTTTCACAAACTCCTTCTCAACGGCATTATTGACTAATTTTGAATCTGTTCGAAAGGATACAACGGATCCGGAATAGCCTTTTTCTAAACATAACTCTAATGCTTTAATAAAAGCATGGTATTCTGCCTCATGGTTGGACATGGTCCCCAAAGGAAAGGAAAATTGCTCCGCCATGCCATTCCCTTTAATAAAAACACCTGCACCGCTAGGCCCAGGATTCCCAGCACTAGCCCCATCAATATAAACCTCAATCAAAAATTGGACCTCCCATTAATATTTTAATAAAATCTTATCATAGTTTAACATATTCAATCGCAGAATTAATATTTCCAATTCCTCAACGAAGAAACTGGGCATGCTAAGTAATATTATCTAACATATTCTAATAGGAAGATCTTAAAAATTTTATTTTTAAAGAAAGGTTGAAAATCATGAAATATCGGGTGGAGTGGAATTATAAACTAAAAGGAAACGAGAAAGTACAATTTACTTCTGATTGGGTATCTGCGGAATTGGCTATTCAAACAGGTGAAGAACTCGAAAAGTCAGGAAAAGCAACAGAACTTTATTTTTATGATGAAAAAGGTACATCTTGGATATTAAAGGAAATGATTAAGTTACTATCCGAGGTTGAGGAGGATCCACATGAAATAACGGTCTATTTTGATGGTGGATTCCAAAAAGAAACGAACCAGGCTGGACTCGGGGCTGTAATTTATTTCAAGCAAGGAAAGAAGAAATACAGAATACGAGCAAATGAACGTATTGATGAAATGGACACAAACAATGAAGCAGAATATGCAGCCTTTTATTATGCGCTAAATATCCTCGAGGAAATAGGTGTTCACCATCTTGGCTGTGAGTTTAAAGGAGACTCGCAAGTCGTTCTAAAACAGTTAGAAGGCGAATGGCCATGCTATGAAGATGCTCTTAATAGTTGGCTCGATCGAATTGAAGAAAAAATAAAAGCACTCGGACTTACACCAAAATATAGTCCAATATCAAGGAAAGAAAATAAGGAAGCAGATAAATTAGCGACGCAAGCACTTGAAGGGAAAGAAATCTTCGCTAAAACCCAGATACTTTAAGGAACGAGGTGCCCTCATACCCGTGAAGAATAAGAATAGGAAAGAACTGTTTACAAATGTTGAAACCTTAATGAGCCAGTATTGTAATGGCTGCCTTTTGCATAGGCATTTTAAAGAAGAAGGTGGCAGGAGATTTGCGCACCGGTTCTGTATCTCACAATGTACGGTAGGAGAACAGATTAAGGAGTATGGAAAAAAATTAATATAGATTAGACAGCATAACATAAAAATCACCTCGCCTCATATCCTTAATAAAAATGGATAAAGGGTGAGTGGAGATGTATCGATTTTCTATCAAAGGAGAGGAATGGATTTTAAGATTCTCACCACAACTCATAATTGATCTTGAGGAAAAACAGGCGATACTTAAATCTTTAATGGAAATTGGCAATGAATTAGCTGTGTATTCACATGGAGAAGCCTTTTTAATGTTTACAATTGAGATTGGGGCAATTGTTTTTGATGTGGAAAGAATGCCATCATTTATCTTAACCGTTTCTAATATTATTCCAAAAGAAAACTGGTATGCTCACGATAATTTATTAAAAAAGTAATAATTGGAGGGTGGTCAAAAAACGACCATCCTTTTTTCTGTGCTAAATGTCACGATTTCGTCAAAAGTATGTGAACTATTTTTGTATATTTTTGCTAAGATATGAATGGAATGATAAATATTATAAAGAGATAATTATTATCATTAATCAATTACTAATAGGGGAAATGCCAAAAATTAAAAATGCTACAAGAATATCTGTGAATGATTGAACAAACATTAAAGGGAGGTAATTACGGTGGATGCAATATTGCTGGCAAGGACGCAGTTTGCCGCGACAACCATTTTTCACTTCTTCTTTGTACCGCTTTCTATTGGACTTGTATTTATGGTTGCTCTAATGGAAACATTGTACGTAGTGAAAAAGAATGAGGTTTACAAAAAAATGGCAAAGTTTTGGGGGCATTTATTCTTAATAAACTTTGCTGTTGGGGTGGTAACAGGAATTATCCAAGAATTTCAATTTGGAATGAACTGGTCAGATTACTCAAGATTTGTTGGTGATGTCTTTGGAGCACCACTTGCCATTGAGGCATTGCTGGCTTTCTTTATGGAATCAACTTTTATTGGACTTTGGATATTTGGCTGGGACCGTTTATCAAAAAAGGTTCATTTAGCTTGTATCTGGTTAGTATCCATCGGAACTATGCTTTCAGGGTTTTGGATATTGTTAGCAAACTCATTTATGCAGGTACCAGTCGGGTTTGAAATGAACAATGGCCGTGCAGAAATGAATGACTTCTGGGCATTAGTGACGAATGGACAATTATTAGTTGAATTTCCGCATGTTATCACAGGTGCATTGTGTACGGGAGCCTTTTTCGTTGCTGGTGTTAGTGCTGTAGGTTTATTAAGAAAGAAACATGTGAATTTTTACATGAAGTCAATGAAACTTGCTATTATTATTGGATTAATAGGCAGTATAGGAACAGCTTTAAGCGGTCACAGTCAAGCACAATATCTTGTGGAAACACAACCGATGAAAATGGCTGCAGCAGAAGGAATCTGGGAGGATACACCTGATCCCGCACCATGGTCCGCGTTTGCAATTATTGATACTGAAAAACATGAAAATCGCTTTGAAATCAATATCCCTTATGCGATGAGCTTTCTAGCTTATTCTAAATTTGAAGGCAGTCTGAAAGGGATGGAAACACTTCAAAAAGAATATACCGAAAAATACGATTCTGTTGTAGGTGAGGGGACGAATTATATTCCACCTGTTAAAACAACCTATTGGAGTTTTCGTTTAATGATTGGTTTTGGCGTTGCGATGATTTTGTTATCGATTGTTGGAGCATACCTTTGGAGAAAAGAAAAAATAGAACAAAGTTCTCTGTTCTTAAAATTTCTTATCCCGGCCATCGCCTTTCCATTTCTTGCTAATACTGCCGGTTGGATAATGACTGAAGTCGGTCGTCAGCCATGGACGGTTTTTGGATTAATGACAACGGCTGATTCGATTTCACCAAATGTATCACCAGGTACGATTTTATTTTCAACAATCATGTACTTACTGGTATTTACCATTCTT
This sequence comes from Neobacillus sp., assembly GCA_029256785.1. Taxonomy (GTDB): domain Bacteria; phylum Bacillota; class Bacilli; order Bacillales; family Cytobacillaceae; genus Neobacillus. The sequence goes on along the minus strand of JAQSXG010000084.1, from coordinate 1,881 downwards.
GGTGCTGTTATGGTTTATTTAATGGTTAGAGAAATAAAAAAAGGGCCGGAAATACATCATGGTATCGATCACAACGTGTCGTCCGACCCATTTAATAAGGTAGGTGCTTAAAGATGGAATTAAGCGAATTATGGTTTGTCTTAATCGCCGTCGTCTTTATTGGTTTCTTTTTTCTAGAAGGCTTTGATTTTGGCGTCGGCATGTCGATGCGCTTTCTTGCAAAAAATCAATCAGAACGGACAATTATGGTAAATACAATTGGTCCCTTCTGGGATGCAAATGAAGTTTGGTTGTTAACGGGTGGTGGTGCAATCTTCGCAGCCTTCCCGCATTGGTACGCAACAATGTTCAGCGGCTATTACTTACCGTTATTGGCCGTCCTGCTTTGCTTAATTGGCCGAGGCGTTTCCTTTGAGTTTCGCCGTAAAGTTGATAATCCAAAATGGACCAACACATGGGATTGGGTAATATTCTTTGGGAGTTTGCTTCCACCCTTTTTATTAGGTGTGTTATTTACAAGCCTGCTTAGGGGAATGCCCATTCAAGAGGATATGAATATGACTGCAAGTTTTTCTGACGTCATTAATATTTACTCGCTTTGGGGTGGTCTTACTGTTACCTTGCTCAGCTTCTTACATGGGCTGAACTTTCTTACTCTGAAAACAGAGGGTGCCATACGCAAGAGGTCTGCTGAATTAGCAAAGAAAGTGACTCTGGTTGTCTTAGGTGTACTCGTTGTCTTTGTTGGCTTATCATGGTTTATGACTGATATTTTTGAAGTGCGTTTAATTCCAGAAATTGTGTTAGTTGTGTTAATTGTCCTTGCATACGGATTAGCGTTCTATTTCAACTCTGCTAAGCGTGAAGGATTATCGTTTACGATGTCAGGACTAGGTCTAGTATTTACAGTAGCAGCCATTTTTGTTGGTCTTTTCCCAAGAGTAATGATTAGCAGTATCAATAAAGCTTTTGATCTAACGGTTTATAATGCAGCCAGTGGAGCGTATTCGCTAAAAATAATGACCATCGCCACATTAACGATTTTGCCGTTTGTTTTAGGCTATACAATTTGGAGTTATTATGTATTCCGGAAAAGAGTAACTGATAAGGAGCATTTAACTTACTAATGGAAAAAAAAGCTCTTCAATTTAAGGGGACCAAGCCAGTGGTTGCTGGCTTGGCTCTGTTAACGGTGATACAAGGGTTAACAATAATTAGTCAGGCCTATTTTTTGGCCAAAGCAATCTCCTCTCTTTTTGGGGGAGATTTGTTTCGTGACGCTATCAATGATTTATTCTTTTTTCTTCTCTCACTTATTGCGCGTCAAATACTTACTGTTTTTAAAAAAAATATCGCCTACCATTTTGCGGCGAATATAAGCATAGCGGTTCGGGAGAATTTATTACAGAAATTATTTGCCCTTGGACCTAGATTTGTAAAGGAAGAAGGATCAGGACAAACGATCACTCTGGTAATGGAGGGTACGACAAAATACCGTCGTTATTTGGAGCTGTTCTATCCGAAAATGGTGAACGTAGCAATTATCCCAGCCATGGTCTGTGCCGTTATTCTATTAGAAAATAGTAGGTCAGGAATCATTTTAATTCTTGCCCTTCCCATATTGATTGCCTTTATGATTCTATTAGGGTTAGCCGCGAAAAGTAAAGCTGATCGTCAATATGAATCCTATCGCTTATTATCCAATCATTTTGTTGATTCATTAAGAGGGCTAGAAACACTTAAATACCTAGGTCTTAGTAAGCAGCATATTGAAAAAATTGCACTAGTCAGCGAGCGATATCGCAAAGGAACAATGGCAACCCTCCGAGTAGCCTTTTTATCTTCGTTTGCCCTTGAATTTTTTACGATGCTTTCTATTGC
>JAQSXG010000083.1 GCA_029256785.1 Neobacillus sp. | reverse complement strand
GCAATCGAATCATTGCAAAAATTCCTAAAGCTGCGATTCCTAAAACGGTGATTTCGAACATCGTATCGAAGCCACGGAAATCGACAAGAATAACGTTAACGACGTTTTTTCCGCCTGCTTCTTCATATGCATTTTCCAAGTAATAGCTAGAGATTGGTTCAAATAGTTTCTGGCTGTGTGAGGATAAAGCAATCAATGTAATCACAACACCAACACCAATTGAAACCAATGCCCTATTCAATCTAAATCTCATTCGTGCTTCTTTTATTCGTACATACTTTGGTAAGTGGAAGAAGCATAGTAGGAAGAGTGCTACAGATATCGTTTCGATAACCAGTTGCGTTAATGCCAAATCTGGTGCACGGAATAGAACGAAAAACAACGATACCGTATAACCAACTGCCCCAAGAATAATAATTGACGTTAAGCGTGATTTTGCAAATAAAATGGAAATCGAACCAATCACTAACGCTAAGGCAAGAATTAATTCATAAAATCCAATTGGTGCGAGATTCCCTATATCCAATAAGAAGGCGTTTTTTTGAAATAGTGATATCCCTAATAAGATGAAAAAGAAAGCGAATATATAGAGTAAATAGCTCCTAATTGAACCTGTCATGACATTTCTAGCGAGAGAACGAGCCCCTTTATCCATTGCGGAGAGTGTGCTGTCATACAGGGCATTTAAAGAATAACGATCAGGGAAGGCACGATAGATACCAGTCCATTTTTTTAGCGTTAAATAGAGAAGGGTACCCAGAATAACCACACCGATAGTCATCTTTATTTCTGTATTCCATCCATGCCAGAATGAAATGTGAACGTGAAAGTCATTACCGGCTAATGCTGGTTGGATACTGGATACTGCCGGTTCTATGAGTGATCCTGACAATAAATTAGGGAAGATTCCGAAAATAATAACCAAAGAGGCTAGAATGATTGGTGAAATTAACATCCCTAAAGGAGCCTCGTGTGGCTTTTTTTCAAGCTTCTCTAACTGGACTTTACCCGTAAACGTTTTAAAGACAAGTATCAAGCTGTAAATAAAGGTAAAGACGCTGGCAATCCATGCAATTACTGGAAACAAGATCCCCCATGTTTCCATGTTGAAAATGTCAAGCTGCAACACATTGACCATACCAGTGAAAAACATTTCCTTACTTAAAAAGCCATTAAATGGGGGAAGTCCAGCCATTGAAAACGTCCCAATGACAGCAATCGTAAAGGTAATCGGCATAAATTGCATTAACCCGCCCAATTTTCTGATATCACGCGTACCTGTTTCATGGTCGACAATACCCGCAACCATAAATAGACTTCCTTTGAATGTGGCGTGGTTAATTAAATGAAAAATAGCAGCTACAGTTGCAGCCATATAGATATTATCATCCAAGTTATCATAGTGTAGTGCTGCTGCCCCAAGGCCTAATAGAGACATAATTAATCCGAGCTGACTTACTGTAGAATAGGCAAGTAATGATTTCAAATCCGTTTGTTTGACCGCTGTGAAGGAACCCCAGAAAAGGGTAACCAAACCAACAATCGAAACAACCCATAGCCAAACACCTGATTCAGCAAAAACAGGGCTTAAACGCGCAACTAAATAAATTCCTGCTTTTACCATTGTTGCAGAATGAAGATAGGCGCTGACGGGTGTTGGTGCTTCCATCGCTCCAGGTAGCCAGATATGAAAAGGAAACTGTGCTGATTTCGTAAATGCTCCTAGAAGAATAAGAAGCAATGCGGGTATAAATAATGGATGCTCGAATAAAATCCCGCTTTGGGAGATCAACTCCCGAATGCTAAAAGTGCCTCCCATCGTCCCTAGCATGACAAAACCACCGAGCATGCTTAACCCACCGATAACCGTTATTAATAATGATTTTTGTGCTCCATAGCGAGAGCGTTCTCTTTCATTCCAATAACCAATGAGTAAGAATGAGGAGAGGCTGGTGAATTCCCAAAACATATATAAAACAATCAAGTTATCAGATAGCACGACTCCAAGCATGGCACCCATAAAAAGGAGTAAATATACATAAAATTGATTTATTTTTTCCGTTTCTTTCGATAAATAAAAAATCGAATAAAGAACAACTAATGCACCAATTCCTGTAATGAGTAAAGTGAATAACAATCCTAAGCCATCAATATAAAAATCAATGCCGATATTCATGGATGGTATCCATGCAAAACTTTCCGTAAGTGTTTCTCCTTGTTTAGTAATGGAAATGAATTGTGAAAAATAGCTAAAAAGGAGAACAGGTAAGATAAGCACAAACCATCCCGTATGTATCTGTTTGAACCGTTTGTAAAAACTGGGCACGAAAATTGCCAAAAGGAATGGTACAAATACGGCCCAATGAAGAATTGACATAAACTCCCCCCTAAAAACCTTCTTTCCATATGTTGTGATAAAACGTTAGTTTTATGAACAATGGAAGAAGGATTCCTTTTTTTATGTATTCATTAAGCATAATATAAAGTATAACGCATAAAATATATGTTTTCATCGCATGGTGATTTGAAAATGGGAAGCGCTTAAGAAGTTATTAAATATGAAGGAACATGGTTTTTTGAATAAAAAATTTTTTAAAAAATTGCATAACCCGGCTTGTATATAGGTAAAACTATAAACAAGGTGGATGATTTAATGAAGAAAAAGGTAATAGTCTCCATATTGATTTTCACTTTTTTATTTAGCGGAGCCTGGTTCTTAAATAGTCAAACAAAAAGAGACCATATTAAATTTGTGTTTCAGGATCCAGAGCCAATAGGTGAATATATATTCACTCCTATGAAAGTAGAAGCAGATACTTGGAACTTTAAGCCAAGGGAATATATTAAGATACGAAAGCGCCAGGAGCTGGAAGGACCCTAAGGGTCCTCAGGCTGTCGAGAAACTCTCGACAGTCTTTTATTTGGCTCTTTCTTATAGAATGTTGTTTGTTGTATACAAATGGACCGTTCCTTTCCGCTACAGGTGCTTGCTTTCCTCTACATCCCGCAGGACACTGATTTACCTCCTTGAATTTGCCCACGCACGAAGAAAATGCGATAGCATTTTCGAGGAGTCAAGCACCTTTCGCTCCAATCCACTCCTTGCTATCAAAATTGACATGTTTGGGAGGAGAATAAGGAAAATGTACGACTTAACCGGCTTTCAAAGCAAGGAAAAGTACTTTATAAATTTAGAAAAGAAAAAGTAGAGCGAAGCTTCGCAGATTCAAAAGAACTGCACGGGATTCGCTATTGTCAGTTACGTGGATTGCATAATGCGAGTGAGCAAGTATTACTTACCGCAGCATGCCAAAAAATATAAAAAAGATTGCCACGCACTTAGCAGGCTTGAAAAAGTGTGGGGCAATACCTAATTAATTTACCTCTCGACAATCTGGGGACCCTAAGGGTCCTTTTCGTTGTTTATAGGCTAAATATTTTTCGGAAAATAGTGAAAAGTGTACAATAGAAGTATTGGATACTATTAGTCTTTAAAAAGGGGAATTTGTAATGGGATACTTAAAAGAAAAATTTAGTGTACGGTTTTTCCTCTTTATCGTTTTAGCCTTTCTGTTGGTGAATATGCCGATAATAGGTAACTATATAAGTATAATTAATACAGTTATTCACGAAACAGGGCATGCTTTTGTTGCGCTATTTGGCGGCCAAGTTGAATCCATTTCACTTTTTATGAACTCAGATGGAGTTACCTATGGCACGGAGTCAATTTGGATTATTAATTTTTTCACAAGTATTGCAGGCTACATTGTATCTTCGTTTATGGCCTTTTTGTCTTTTTGGTTAATTCGTAAGAAACAATATACCTTCTTAATTGATATTTTACTAGGCTTTATCTTGTTGAATCTAATATTTTGGGTGCGGAATCCCTATGGAGTTTTTTGGTTAGTTTCCTTTGGTATCATTTTTCTCTCCCTGCTAATAAAGGGAAGTAAGACGCTTATCAATAACCTGTTATTGTTAATTGCATCGGTTTTATTGATAGAATCGATAGGAAGCGCATATGATATTTTAATAATAAGTATGTTGCACCCACAATCAGCGGGTGACGCAACAAACTTATCCAATTTAACAGTAATTTTGCCAGCACAGGCTTGGGGGATTTTCTTCTTTGCTCAATCATTGTGGTTCTGTTTTTTGGGATTTAAGCAAGGTTTATTCGCAGTAGAGAAACGAGGGTAGATATTTCGTCTAGGTAGTGGGGAGGAGATATAGGTGAAGATTACTGAAGTAATTAAGAGTAGAAGGAATATAAAAAAATTCAAAACTAATATGGTGAACCTTGATGATATTTATTCGTGGCTAGAAACAGCTGCAATGGCACCTAATCATCGAATGACGGAACCATGGGAAGTTTATTTTATTGGTCAGGAAACAAGAGCAAAGTTAAATCACAAGACAAATTTTGGAAAGGCTCCAGTAATAATCGCTGTACTGTCAAAGCACGGTGTTACAAGTGTCGAGACGGAGGAAAATGCAATGGCCACTGCGTGCTTTATCCAAAATTTTAATCTTGCAGCATGGGACAATGGGGTAGGTACGTTTTGGTCCTCCATAGGCATTACAGGAAAAAACCGACAGTTGCTTGGTGTTCCTGACAACTATGACCTCATTGGAGTGCTAGGTGTAGGGTATCCGGAAGAAATTCCAGCACCGAAACCACGAACACCGATCATTAACAAAATTAAGAATCTCCCATAGAATGAAAAACAGCCAACCATGAACGGTTGGCTGTTTTCCACTATGTTTATTGTGTGAGGGCTTCTTGATATTCAACTGTTAGATTGTCAATAATCTGTTGGACGGAAAGAATTTCCTTGATTTCATCTACTCTTGCTCCAGCAAAGACTAATCCATTCTCGACATCACCTTCTACAGATTTAATTAATGAATCTAATGTGCAAAAGCGATACGAACAATTTTTCAAACAATCGTGGCATTTTTTTATTTTTAGCTTATCAGATGTGGTTAGCAAGTTAGTAAAGTTGTTCATGATTGCTCTACCTTGTAATCCGACAGTTGTTTTAATTAACATCGTATCTTTTTTGCTGGCATCAACATATTTCTGTTTAAAGGCTAGTGGGGCATCACACTCTTCACTGGCCACAAATCTGGTTCCTATTTGAACTCCTGAAGCACCCAAACTAATAGCCTTGGCAATATCTCCACCTGTCATAATTCCACCCGCAGCAAGAACCGGTATGGAAACAGCTTCGACCACCTCTGGAAGGATATCAAATAATGGACGTTCTGTCCCTAAATGTCCGCCGGCTTCAAACCCCTCGACAACGACTGCAGCTGCACCCAAACGTTCAGAAATTCTGGCTAGCTTTGCAGAGGATACGATTGACAAAACTGGGATACCTGCTTGTCTGCCCCATGCGTACATATCCCTCGATATTCCTGCGCCTGAAATTATAAAGTCAACTTTTTCTTCAAGGGCAGCCTTCATTTTTTCAGCGAAGTCATTCATTGCAAACAAGACATTGACGCCAATATAGCCTGCACCTTTTACCATTTCTTTTGCTTTTCTTATATGTGTGCGCATCTCATCTACTGAAATACCGGTTCCTGAGATAATCCCAACACCACCTGCATTTGCAACTGCTGAGGAAAGGCCGCTTAACGATATTCCAACACCCATACCTCCCTGGAAAACTGGTACTTTAGGCATCATATGTGCAATTTTTAGTTGTGGAAAACTCAAATTATAACCCCGTTTCGATTGTTAAATTAATTGGAACTTCCTGTATCGTACCATTAATTTAGTGGGGTGTATGTGATTTTTATCATCAGGTACTAATAGTTGATAATATTATTTGCTCTTTACTTTTTTGATTATTAATAAAAAAAGACTGCCCATTGTAATTTAAAGGGCATCATTTATTAATAGTAGGTATTAAAAACCGAATAGTGTGCTTACGAGATTTTTTTTCTTTCTTTTTACCTTGCCATTATCAAATACTAATGGTTTGTCTGGGTAGATTGTTGTCTTTATCTCGTTAAACTGGGATTGAAGTAGATCGAGTTGGTTGGTTAGGACCAATATTTGATCCTGTAATTCTTCGATTTCTCTGCGGTGCTGTAGGAGTTGATAAGAGGTTACAGAATCAGCTTTTGAATTCACCTTTGCTTCTAATTCACCGACAATGGTAAATAATCGTTCAACCTCCGCATTATTTTCTCCTGTTTTAACAGCTCCCTTTCGTACCTTTTTCTCTTGTACAGGTGCTATATCTTGAAGTAGTGTTCCAGATTGAATTTGATCCTGAATACTTTTTAATAGGGTAATATCTTCATCATTAAAATGGTAATGACCACGTTCATTTCGTTCCATCTGTAGCTTAAGCTGTTTAACCCAACGTTGAATTGTACTTTGTGAAACCCCTAATAATTTGGCTACTTCACTTGTGTTCATTTAAATCCCTCCACATGTTAAATTTGAACAGAGAGTATAAAAATAATTGATGTTATTTCCAGAACTTCCACCATCTTTTTTCCTTTGTCGCAGCTACATCTCTAAAACTTACTAACATATCTTGGAAATCAGCTTCCCTTTGACGTATTTCATGGCGGTATTGTTCACGGTCTTGAATTAAAATCTCACGTTCCTTTTCAATTGATTCGTTAAGATTAACCATCTCTTTATTTGTAATACATACAAAACGTGACAATTCCTCTGTGGAGTCTGTCAGCTGTTTTGAAAGAGAATAAATCTCTTCAGAAGTTTCAATCGAGACGTTTGTAATACTTTTTGATAAATACTGTAATGATTGCGAAGTTTGTTCAGAAACCCTTTCAAGATTCTCGGATATTTCTTCAAGGTCTGCTTTCGTATTAGCTGTTGATTTATATATTGAGTCGGAAAGGGATTTAACAGTCGTAAGGGTACCACTCTTAATTTCCTTTTTTACTTCCTCAACTACTTCCTTTCTCAGTACATTTCTAATTTCTTCCTTTACTTCATTTAAGAAGGTCTGTTTATAAGTATCCATTGCTTCGAAGAATAAATCTGTTTTCATCATGGCTGTTTCATCAGTTGTTAACGCTAAATCATTATCAGATATAACTGCGATAGTATTTGTAGGGGGTTCAGCGATTTCTAAAGCTTCAGGTTCGTTTTTATTCTCTAACTCTTTACGTACCATTTCAAAGGTGAATTTTTGATTGTACATTTGTTTTATTTCCGCTAATTGGTTAATCTCGGATTCTGTATAAAACCTAGCCCCTTGTTTTGTGCGCGGAATGGTAATTAATTCTAAAAATTCCTTCTCCCACTTTCTAATCATTCCCGGTGTAACATTTATTTTTTTTGAAACTTCCTTTAATGTGAAAGTTTTCATTATTTTCAGTCCCTTCTCTCTGTGTTAAAGCCTTTAGAATAGGTATTCACCACTGAATACCCCTTTTTCCTGCATGCTGACAAAAGCTATCAAAACAAGACGGAAACACCAAAATAACAACAAATTATATCAAATAGTTGTTCTGATTATTTGGGTGAATACACCACGAAAATAGGAAATAATAAGAAATACTACATTTATTAAAAAGGAAGAGATCTATATGAAAAAAATAATACTATGCCTTCTGTTGTTCGTATGTCCAATACAAGTTTTTAGTGAGCAAAGAGTGCCAATATTGATTTATCATTCAATTGATGAGTTTAAAGGGGGAGGTTCACAGGAATTATATGTAAGACCGAAAAATTTTGAACAACAAATTAGCTATTTACGGGAGCACGGCTTTACTTTATTAACCTTCGAGCAATGGAAGGATATATCAAAGGTAAAAAAGCCAATTTTCATTACTTTTGATGATGGATATAAAAATAACAATAACGCATTTAACATTTTTCAGAAATTAACAAATGAAAAGTTTAAACCTAAAGCTACCATTTTTGTTATTTCTGATTTTATAGGGAATAACAATCGGCTTTCAGCACGGGAATTGAGAAGCATGGCAAGTTCGGGAATAATCTCAGTCCAGTCACATACAGCCACACACCCGGATTTAACTAAATCGGGAAATCTTGAATATGAATTAAAAGAATCAAAGGGGAAAATTGAAAAAATAACTGGCAAACCAGTAATTGCCCTTGCTTACCCATACGGTGCGTTTAATGAACAGGTTGCCGAAGCTACAAAAAAGTATTATCGTTTCGGTTTGACGACAACTCCAGAGTTATATTTAGAGAAAAACATCAAAAATGAATTATATTATCTACCAAGAATCTATGTGAAATATTCAACTACTCTTGAAGAATTTTCCCAGATGGTAGGCAAATGATAGATCTTAATATTTGGATAAAATACCTTAAATCCTGAGCAATCTAAGGGAAAATTAAACTATTGAGAGAAAATGGTGCAATTGGTAACTAATTTGAATAAAATTAACACTTTACAACCTAATGGGTTGACGCTACAATTAGCGTCATATGAAATGACAAATATCTATCACGATAATGGTAATCGTCTTTTTCTGAAAATAATTTAAAAAAGGTGAAGAATATGATATTAAAGGATTATTTGATGAAAATGAAGATTGGTTTGCCTAAAACAATTGTCTCTCTCGATAAGAAAATGTATGAAGTTGGCAGTGTCATTAACGGAACAATTGAGATACATGGCGGTATATTGAAAAATAAAATTAAAAGATACGATATCGATTTAGTTTGTATTGATTCTAATACCCTTATGGAAGAAATAATAAATACACATTCGGTTTTCTGTTCACATGAATGTAATCCAAACCAAAAGGGGACCATTACATTTATTATCAGTGTTCCTGAAAATGTGCGGCAATTGAGTAGTGCTTTTCAGTATTCCTAAACCATCAATATGGATTTAGGAAACTCTAACACTATTACACAACGTCTTCCGATTTTGATCGAAATGGCCTCATAAAGAGTCCTACTAATCTCCTACAATAATAAAGAAGTAAAAACAGGGACACGATTTCTTCGGTCCCCCTCTTTTTCTATTTTTATATATTAATTACCTGAATGTGATAAATGGACTAGAAAATGAAATAGCTCTGTAAACGGACCGAAACTATTATGCAAATAAACTCCGCTATAATGGAAGAGATAAAATGTTTGGGCGGGGGTAATGATGGAAGAAACAATGGTAAAATCCTATTTGCAAAAGTCATTAGATGAGTGGAAGGACGATATTTCTCAAGTTCTTGATGAAATTGGGAAAGAGTATGATGAAGTAGCACAGGAATTGAAGGTTTACTCTTATAAATATGGCATCACTAAGCAAGTCATTCAGTCAACTGTTAATGAGGAAATTATTGAGAATATCCGGCAATTGTATCATAAACCATTTGAAGAGAATTATAACCAGCTCAAGGAATACATACGAGATTTAGAAGAAAAACGGCGTGTTTTTCAAATGTTCATTCAAAAGATTGAAGAGGTTAATCGAAAAGAAGCATCAAAGATCAGCGTTTCATAGCAGCGGCTTGTTCCTTAATTGGTTCAAGCTGCTTTTTTATTGGTAAATCGTTTATAGGTGAAAAAACTCAGAAAGGGGTGAATGCATATAGTAGTTAGCAGAAAATAATCGTGAGGTGTGAATAATGATCACAGCAATTATCGGAAGTAAACAGTATCGAATCCCAGAAAATCTCGAGGAATATTTTCAGAGGTTTCGGTCTCAGGTTATAGGCATCAATCAAAAGTATGAAACACCCTATGGAACAAAGAAAATTATCTATGCTGATTGGACAGCAAGTGGACGTTTGTATCGTCCAATTGAGCAAAAAATATCTGAGGTGTTTGGTCCATTTATGGCGAATACCCATACGGAGTCCAATATTACCAGTTTAAAGATGACTGGCATCTATGAACAATCAAAGAAAATCATTAAGAGTCATGTGAATGCCGATGAACACGATGTGGTGCTGTTAGATGGGTTTGGAATGACTAGCGTGATGAATAAATTGCAAAGGATATTAGGTTTTAGAGTACCGGAGAAATGGAAGGGTCAAATTAACCTATCTGAGAAAGAAAGACCTATTGTATTTCTAACCCATATGGAACATCACTCCAATCAAACCTCATGGCTGGAGACGTTAGTGGATGTTGAAATCATTAATCCAGATCATGAAGGAAATGTCGATTTATATCATCTTGAACAATTGTTAACACAATATCAGGATCGAAAGGTTAAAATTGGTTCATTTACTGCTTGTTCAAATGTAACTGGGATTCAAACTCCTTATCATCAAATGGCCAAATTGATGCATCTTTATGGTGGCCTCTGTTTTGTAGATTTCGCTGCCTCTGCTCCCTACGTGGAAATGAATATGCATCCTGTTGATCCTTTAGAAAAGCTTGATGCCATCCTTTTTTCACCACATAAGTTTTTAGGTGGCCCAGGAACAAGTGGGGTGTTAGTGTTTGATAAAAGAATTTATGCAAATAAAGTACCAGATCATCCAGGAGGAGGGACGGTTACCTGGACAAATCCGTGGGGTGAGCATAAATACCATGAGGATATTGAAATAAGGGAAGATGGAGGGACTCCCGGAATACTTCAGGCAATCAGAATTGGTCTATGTATTCATTTAAAAGAACAAATGGGTATTAGGAATATTTTACAAAGGGAAAAAGAACAGATAAAACAGCTAATGGAGGAACTTGGAAAAATACCTAATGTCTATGTGCTGGAAAATCATGAAAAAGACCGTTTGGGGATTGTTTCGTTTTGTGTTGAGAATATTCACTATAATTTAATTGTCCGACTATTAAATGACCGATTTGGTTTTCAGGTCCGCGGTGGCTGTTCATGTGCCGGAACATATGGGCATTATTTACTTCATATTGATCCTCCCGCCTCAAAACAAATTTCAATAAATATCGAAAAAGGTAATTTAGCAGGAAAACCTGGTTGGGTTCGAGTTTCATTGCATCCGATTATGACAAATGCAGAAATCTCCTTGTTCGTTACAGCGTTGCATGAAATCATCGCAAATATTGAGGATTGGAAAAATGATTATGTCTATGATTCAATGACGAATGATTATTTTTATATTAACCATCTTAGAGAAGATATGAGTAAACTTTTTAGATTAGAGTGAAAAGTTATGACTCGTATTTATTTTGAATTAGGCAACGGCTTAAGTATCCCCACATATGCTATTAGAAAAAAGGTGGGATCTTATGATTCACATTGTGAAGCCTGGGGATACAATGTACAAAATTTCAGTGGATTATCGGATAAGTTTACAACAACTTTATGCAGCGAATCCAGGTGTTAATCATTTACAACTTTACGTAGGTCAACGCATTCAAATCCCCGGTTTGCCTGACTCAAGTACTATCCCATATAGCATTCAAATCTCTATTAGTAAAAGAAGATTGTCATTATATAATAATGGAAGGCTTGTAAAAATCTTTCCGATTGCAGTTGGAAAGATGCTGACAAGTACACCGACTGGAGAGTATGTCATAGTTAACAGGCAAATGAACCCAGGAGGCCCCTTTGGAGTGATGTGGCTATCACTTTCCAAGCAGGGTTATGGGATTCATGGTACGAATAATCCTAGTTCAATAGGGAAGGCAGTATCCGCAGGGTGTGTGAGGATGCACAATCGGGATGTTTTACAGTTGGCTGAAATGGTTCCGAATGGCACAAAGGTTATTATCCAGCAATAAATAGCATAACGAATGCCGATTCCTTAGCGAATCGGCTAATTTAATGTAAAGTAACTCTCAAACGTAACGTAAATAGTTTATAATAAACTATATACATAAAGAAAATTTTGGAGGTATCCTAATTTATATGTGGGGACTTATTGCAACGCAACTCATAGTAGCAATTGTGTTTCTATTGCTCGGCTGGGTAATTAGAAAAAAGAAAATGTATTCATTGATTTCGGGTTTTAACACCCGACCAGAAGAAGAACAGGAGCAACTAATAAAGAATGGTTATCCGCAAAAAGTGGCTAATCTACTGATGTTAACTGCAATTGGTATGATTATATTGTTGCCATTATCATTTACAAATTTTATCTATGCAACAGAAGTACAATTTGGATTTATGATCATCTTTTTATTTGGTGGATTTGTTTTTCTTTCGAGGTATGAAATAGCTATTAAAAGAAAACGAAGTTACATAATTGGTACAATCATAGGTACTATAG
>JAQSXG010000082.1 GCA_029256785.1 Neobacillus sp. | reverse complement strand
AGGAAGGTCTGAGCAGGAAATCTTGCATCAAATAAGAGATGGGTATTTATATAAACTGGAGAGGATTAAAGGAGAATTAATTTTATTAAAAGTAGGAAGTAATTCAGCATCCATTTTAGTAGAATTCCCAATCCATACTCCAACTATTAGTATCCGAGAAGAAGTGGCTTCCTATATATGGGAGTGGTTTGACCTCGACCGAAACTTGGGAGAGTTCTATGAAATGGCACGTCAGGATAGGGTTTTATCAACAATAGTAGATAAATATGGTGGACTACGGATTATGTGCATTCCGGATTTATTCGAGGCTCTTACGTGGGCAGTTATCGGTCAACAAATCAATTTAACCTTTGCTTATACCTTAAAGAAACGCTTTGTCGAGCAGTTCGGAGAATGTTTTACTTTTGAAGGACAAACCTTCTGGGTATTCCCAGACTGTGAAAAAATTGCAACTATCGATGTAGGCGATTTAAGGGAACTTCAATTTTCGGTGAGGAAGGCCGAATATGTTATCGGAATAGCAAAAGAGATGACAAGCGGGCAATTAACGAAAGAGAATTTACTTCAGCTGCAAGACTTTGAGCTGGTACATAAATCGTTAACGGCAATCAGAGGTGTGGGTGCCTGGACGGCAGATTATGCGATGATGAAGTGTTTGCATCATCCTGCCGCTTTTCCAATCGCGGATGTTGGTCTACATAATGCACTAAGGCTTCAATTAGGACTAGAGCGTAAACCGACAATAGAGGAAATAAGAGAGTTGGCTTCGGATTGGAAAGGTTGGGAAGCGTACGCTACCTTTTATCTTTGGCGGTCATTGTATGACCAACCGTCTTAGCTCATTAGATTGTTTGAACGGGCGCACCTTCGGACAGGATAACTGGAAAAGGCAAGAGGATTGTCCGAATGCGTCCCAACTTCGGACAGTCCAACGAGAAAAAGAGAGCGAGTTGTCCGATACAGCCGCCCCCTTCAAAGACAGCCCACTAAGAACTAGCCTTTAAAGATAGTTATTCAACTACCGCAATGATAGATTAACTGCACAACGCCGGACCTGAACGTTCGTGTATCTACCAAATTTAAATTCACCCTCTTTTTTATATCAATAAAAAGCGGTTTACCTTCTCCCAAAATAACAGGGTGCACCGATAATCTATATTCATCAACTAGCCCAAGTTGGATAAAAGTTGTAATAAGACTTGCTCCGCCATAAAGCCAGATGTCTTTGCCAGGTTGGCTTTTCAGCTTATTTACTTCCTCAAGGATATTTTCATTAATGAACTTTACCCCATTATCGGTCGCTTGCTGCGTTCTCGAAAATACATATTTCTCTTTACTATGTACGATATTCCACATTTCTTTATCACTTTCAGAGTCACCCGTTCCAGGAGCATATTGCCCCCATAAATCGTAACTTTTTCTTCCGTAAAAAATGGTATCAATTCCATTCAAGAATTGGATGAAATCCATTTCAGGGTCCATAATACACCAATCAATTTCACCGTTTTTTCCTTCAATAAAACCATCTAAAGTAACGGCTAAATCTAAAATTACCTTTCTCTGCTTTAGCGTATTTGACATTATTCTTCCTCCCTTTAACATTCAGATATTGTTTCCCTTTTTCTCTATTATTACAGGAGATTAAATGGATTGAAAGACCAAATGAGACCATCGAGATGGTAAAAAGCTTTTTACAAGTTAATCACGTTGCAAAACAATTTATTATTTGATACTATTTAGATGTTTAATATTTAGGTATCTAACTATTTGGGAGATGGGGATGATAATCATGAAATTAAAGGGGAAAGTTGGAATTGTGACTGGTAGTGCCTCAGGTATAGGCAGGGGGATTGCTCTTGCTATGGCCAAGGAAGGTGCCAAAATAGTAATTGTCGATGTGAATGAGGAAAAAGGAAAAGAAACTCTTGCAGAAGTAAATAAATATACAGAAAGTATGCTCTTTATTAAGGATATTTCAATTAAGGAAAACGTTTATGAAATTGTGGAAGAGGTCGTTAAGAAGTTTGGCAAACTAGACATTATGGTCAATAATGCACATGTTTCTAGACAGGCTCCTTTTATCGAAACCACCCAGGATCACCTTAATTTATCCTTTGGAACAGGCTTCTATCCTACCTTTCACTTTATGCAAGCTGCCTATCCAGAATTAAAGAAATCTCAAGGTAAGGTCATCAACTTTGCATCAGGTGCCGGGCTTGATGGTCAAGTTACTCAAACCTCCTATGCTGCTGCCAAAGAAGCCATTCGGGCAATATCAAGGGTTACAGCAAATGAATGGGGTCCGGAGGGTATTAATGTTAACTTAATTTCCCCCATTGCACTAACACCGGGTGTGGAACAATGGCGTGAGAATGCTCCGGAATTATATGATGCGATGATTAATAAAATTCCACTGCGCCGACTTGGCGATCCTGAACAAGATATCGGTCAAGTCGCTGTATTCTTGGCGAGTAGTGATTCTGATTATATAACTGGTCAAACCATCATGGTTGATGGCGGGTCAATAAAATTACGGTAGGAGTGAATGAAACATGGGACGTTTAGAAAATAAAGTAGCTATTATAACAGGTGGGGCATCAGGAATCGGAGAACGTATGGTTGAACTATTCAGTAAGGAAGGTGCCATTGTCATCGCTGCTGATATTAATGAAGCAGCACTTGAAAAGGTAAGCCAAAAGGAGAACGTATATGGGATGAAGTTGAATGTTGCTGCTGATGAGGATTGGGAGACATTAGCGAAGGAAGTAAATGATCGGTTTGGCAGGATTGATATTCTAGTTAATAATGCTGGGATCTCATCCGAGAAACCATATCAGGAAATCAACATTGATGATTGGCAAAAAATGCTCTCCATTAATGGCTTCGGTCCATTTGCCGGTATGAAGCATATAGCTCCATATATGGCAGCCCAAGGGAAGGGTTCCATTATTAACATTTCATCTTATACTGCCCAAATTGGCCAGGGATTTAATCATTATTCAGCATCCAAAGGGGCTGTGCGTGCGATATCAAAAGCGGCAGCGACTACTTTTGGCAGGCAGGGTGTCCGGGTAAATACTCTGTTCCCTGGTATCATTGAAACCCCGATGACCCAGTCATTAAGTACATCAAAAGTACTCTTGGATCGGTTAATTCAAGCAACGCCTCTGCAACGCTTAGGTCAGCCTGAAGATATTGCGAATGCGGCATTGTTTTTAGCGTCTGATGAATCTTCTTATATTACTGGGGCAGAAATCGTAATTGACGGTGGATTTTCTGCACAATAGTTTATATGCTAAGATAGAGCTCTTATAAGTAAGGGCTCTATTTTTAGAAAGCAGGGATAGTATGAAGGAGCAGACTATTTTTGAACTAATTCATAATATGGATAAGGTGACAAATAATTTAATCATTCAGTGGAATAAGATGTTCAATGAAGACCTCGGTATCTCTCATATTCTTGTTCTCAGCCATTTGAAGGGAAATGGAAATAGCCGACCATCAGATATTGCGAGGACTATAGGATTAACCCCGCCTACCTTAACCCATTTATCAGAGAAACTTGTAAGGAAAGAATTGGCTGTTAGAGTAATGGCTGAGTCGGATCGCCGAATCATCTATTTAGCAATTACCGATAAGGGTCTTGATATGGTAAATAAAGCAAATCAACAAGGAGTAACTTTACGGAAAAATCTATTTGACAAGTTAACAGAACAGGAAAAGCAGCAATTATTACTAATATATGAAAAGCTCAACGGATCCCAATAAGTTTGTCGTGTGTTTTTTTCAAGCAACCAAAAAGTCCTCCCCAGCTAAAGGGAAGGGCTTTTTATGTGATTCAAATTGCATAATTCAATACAGAAAACACCAGTTTGTGAAATAGTATTAGAATTGAGGAGTAAATCATTACGTTTGTAACTTACCGATATATCGATTATAATTATCGATATAGATTAGGAGTGATGATATGAAGAAACGAAGAGGGTTTGTTCAGTTTGCGATTTTGAACTTACTGAAGGAAGGGCCAATGCATGGCTATCAAATTATGAAGGAGCTGGAGGAGCGCTCAAGTGGTGCGTATTCTGCTAGTGCGGGCACGGTGTATCCGGCGTTACAAGAATTATTGGATCAGAGTTTGATAGAGTTAGATACGGGATCGGATAAAAAGGTTTATTCGCTCACGGACAGTGGAAATGAGCGGTTAGCGGAAAAAGATTTAGTAGGCGATTTCTGGAATGAATGGAAAGAGAGAATGATGTGGAGGAATTCCGAGGAGTCGGTGCAGCTAAGAGAGGCAGTGGTCCGGTGGGAGAAGGAACTGCATAAAGCGATGAAACACGCGCGCGGAAATCCGGAAAGTGTACGCGAACTAATCGCATTTGTTGATGAAATGACCGACCGATTAAAAAAATAGATGTTTGGGGAGTCCCATGGTACCCAACACGCTAGCGGGATAGATGAAAAAGTAAGGGGAAATACGATGAAAGCAATGAAAAAGTTGTTGAGGTATATGAGACCGTACATGCTTTTTGCCTTTTTGGGGC
Organism: Neobacillus sp.; assembly: GCA_029256785.1. Lineage (GTDB taxonomy): Bacteria > Bacillota > Bacilli > Bacillales > Cytobacillaceae > Neobacillus. The sequence continues at coordinate 7,635 of JAQSXG010000082.1, read as the reverse complement.
CGTTTATGATGTGTATAGAAGTGGCGATGGATCTCTTGCAGCCAACAATAATGCAGAAGATGATTGATAACGGGATTGCCAATCAGGATAACGGTTATGTTATAAAACTAGGTTTGTTAATGCTAGTGAGTGCCGTTGTTGGGTTAATTGGTGGGGCAGGAAGTTCGATTTATGCGGCAAAATCGGCTGTTCATTTTGCGACCGATATTCGCCGTGATGTGTTTAAAAAGACGGAGCAATTCTCGAGTCAAAATACCGATGCCTACGGGACTGGAAAGTTAATCACGATTGTGACCAATGATATTGCAACCATCCAATCGGCGGTCATCATGACCTTGCGTGTCTTTGTTAGGGGGCCATTGCTGTTTATCGGATCGGTGGCGATTGTATGGTTTACGGCACGGGAGTTATTTCCGGTGCTGCTCGTGTCGATTCCGATTTTGATTGGATTTATCTATTATTTTTCATCCCAATCTGGAAAACTTTTTTCACATGTTCAAAAAGCAATGGATCAGGTGAACACGAAGCTTCAAGAAATGTTGGCAGGTATTCGCGTCATTAAGGCGTTTGATCGTCAGGATTATGAAAAGAATCATTTTAAAAATTTCAATGACACACTGATGAAACGGAATATGACCGCGGAGCAACTGATATTAACCTTAATGCCGATTATGATGTTTGTTGTTAATCTCGGGATTATTGCCGGACTTTGGATGGGAGTAATCAAGGTAAATGAAGGGACGCTTCAAGTCGGGGTGATTTTAGCATTTATTAACTACTTAAACATTATGATGAATGGATTAATGAGTAGCAGTCATGTGTTAATGCAGATTGCCCGTTCGTTTACTTCTGCGAAACGGGTGGTTCAGGTACTTGAAACAGAAATTGAAATTAAGGAACCTGCTAAGCCATCCACCAAGCCTGCCATCAAGGGGGAAGTGGAATTTAGAAAGGTCAATTTCAGCTATAGTAAAAATGGTGAGTATGTTCTTAAAGACATTTCATTCAAAGCTCATGCCGGTCAAACTGTTGGGATTATCGGTGCAACCGGAAGTGGCAAATCGACGCTCGTCAAACTGATCCCCCGCTTGTATGACCCAGATTCAGGTGACATCTACATCGACGGGGTCAATCTTAAGGAGTTACCGCTTGAAAAATTACGGACAGCGATTGGGTTTGTTCCGCAGAGAGCAACGTTGTTTTCTGGAACAATTGAGGAGAATCTTAGGTTCGGAAAAGAAGTGGCCACAACTGTCGATTTTGAACAGGCTGCGCAATCGGCTGCTGCGAGTGAATTTATCGACCGACTGGATGAAAGATTTGCTCACCCACTGATGCAGGGAGCAACAAATTTATCAGGAGGGCAGAGACAGCGGATATCGATGGCACGGGCGTTTATCCGTGAACCACGAATTTTGATCCTTGACGATTCGACCTCGGCGATTGATGCATTGTCAGAATCAGCCGTCCAGCTGGCATTACGAAATGACTTCGCCGACACGACGGTGTTTATTATTTCATCAAAAATATCCTCGATTATTGAGGCAGACCAAATAGTGGTCATCGAAGATGGAACAATCGAAGCGAGCGGAACACATGGTGAATTACTTGAAAAAAGTAAACTCTATCGTGATCTTTATTTCTCACAAACAGGAAGGGAGGTTCAATTAGGATGAGTAAACCTTCTGCACAGCCTAATCCCATTAATCGTGCTCGGGGTCCGAGGGGATTTAGCGGACCTGTTGTAAAGGCAAGAGATTGGAAGGGGACAATCAAACGGATTTGGGTCTATATGGAGAAGCAAAAAGTGGCGTTAGTTGCTTCAATTATTTTTGTTATTCTTTCGACGCTGCTGGGAATTCTCGGACCGTATATGATCGGAGTCATCATTGATGAGTACATCATTCCAAAGGATATTTCAGGAACGATTCGATTCTTGGGCCTACTTGCACTAGTTTATACCGCTACCGCCGTGTTTACCTGGCTACAAACCTTTATGATGGTCCGGGTTTCCTTACAAACAATCCGCAAGTTACGGCAGGATTTATTTGATAAGTTTCAAACACTATCCTTACGATTTTTTGATAAACGGACGCATGGCGATTTGATGAGTCGGGTCACCAATGACATAGAGAGTTTGAATAGTGCCCTAAGTCAGAGTGTTATCCAAATTTTCTCCTCAGTATTAATGGTTTCAGGCGTTGCGATTGCGATGTTTTCGCTTAATTGGATACTGGCAATTGTGACACTACTAGTGATTCCATTGATGATTTTTACGACGAAAAAGATCATAACCCATAGCAGCAGTGCGTTTATTAAAAGACAACGCGATTTGGGTGAACTAAACGGGTTTGTTGAAGAAGCGATTTCCGGAAATGAAGTCGTCACTCTTTTTGGAAAAGAAGAGAAAATGAACCGCCAGTTTTCGGAGGTTAATGAACGGCTACGCCACTCTGCGATGACGGCGGATACGGTTTCTGGATTTATGGGTCCGGTTAATAACTTTATTAACAACCTAGGGCTTGGATTTGTGATTGCGATTGGGGCGATCATGACGGTTGAGGGGCTGGCAACCGTTGGAATTATCGCTGCGTTTGTTACCTACTCACGGCAATTCTTTCGCCCGATTAACCAGCTTTCAAGTTTATTAAACCTGTTTCAGTCGGCGATTGCCGGTGCGGAGCGTGTGTTTGAAATTATGGATGAAACACCGGATATGCTAGACAAGGAGAGTGCGATTGTCGTAGATTCTTTTAAGGGTGAGGTTGAATTCTCCCATGTCCACTTTGGGTATGAAGAAGATCAGCAAATCTTGGAAAATATTAATTTTCAAGTCCGCCCTGGTGAGAAAATTGCTCTTGTGGGTCCGACGGGGTCGGGGAAGACAACGATTATTAATCTGCTAATGAGGTTTTACGATGTGACCGCAGGTGAAATAAAGGTCGATGGTCGCGATATCCGTGAGTATCAATTAAGCAGCTTGCGGAAGAAAATCGGTGTCGTGCTTCAAGACACATTCTTGTTTTCGGGAACGATTATGGAGAATATCCGTTATGGAAGGTTAGAAGCAACCGATGAAGAAGTGGTTGCTGCAGCAAAGATGGCATCGGCGCACCGATATATTAAGCATTTGCCTGAAGGTTATCATACGAAACTTACATCTGGCGGATCGAATTTAAGTCAGGGTCAGCGGCAATTACTAGCGATTGCTCGGGCGATTTTAGCAGATTCGGATATTTTGATTCTTGATGAAGCGACATCCAGCATCGATACCAATACCGAAATCGAAATTCAAAAGGGAATCAACAGGTTAACCGAAGGGCGAACGAGCTTTGTTATCGCCCACCGTTTGAAAACCATCGAAAATGCCGACCGTATCTTTGTCATCCATCATGGCGAAATCATCGAATCGGGAACACATCAAGAACTCTTACAGAATAAAGGATTTTATTTTGAGATGTACGACAGTCAGTTTACTATTCATTAGATGCCATTTAAAAAACATATAAAAAGGGAAAATCTCATTTTAGACGAGGTTTTCCCTTTTTATATTTCTCGCAAAATTCCACCTTCAAGATACATTAGTAATTTACAGAAGCCTGTGTTTTTATTTCTGTAAGAACACCATCTGTCATGTTATAAACCTTGTCACAGTAATCCACAAGTCTAGTATCATGTGTCACGACAATGGTTGTTGTTTTCTTCTGCTTCGTTACTTTCCTTAATAGCTCCATCACTTCATAGGCGCGTTCAGAGTCAAGTGATGCTGTGGGCTCATCAGCTAAAATAATCGAGGGATTGCTGTACAGAGCCTTTGCGATTGCTACCCGCTGACGTTGTCCTCCGGATAAGTCGGATGGATATTTTAAAAGTAAGTCACTAATATCCAAGTCGTCATAAAGTTGATTTCGTTCCGCATACGACATATTTCCTTTTTTTACTTTGTCCAATAGCTTCAATTGATTTGCCACCGAGAGAAAGGGGACCAGGTTTGATGCTTGTAACACAAATCCGATTTCCTTGAGCCGGATTTGTGATCGTGCTTTTTCATTCAAAGCCGATAAGTTTTGCCCATTGATTACAACATTACCTGAGGTTGGTGATAATAATCCTCCGACAATGGTTAGAAAGGTACTTTTTCCCGAACCAGACGGACCAATTATAGCAATCAGTTCTCCACGGTCAGCAAGGAAATCTGTCTCTTTTAAGGCATCAACCTGTTTATGCCCGCTTCCATAGCTCTTTTTTACTTGATGTAATTGTAATACTGCCATGTTTTAGCCTCCAATCGCTTTCAGTGGGTCAATACGAACAATCGTTAAAACGGAGAAAACCGCACCAGCCGTTGCCACAAGCATCAGGATTAACCCATAGAATACCATTAGCGGCAGATCAAATGAAACAGGAACGGCTGCTGGTAAAAAAGCTCCTGATAGGAGTGTTAACGCAAATCCTATTGCTGTCCCGATGAACGATAAAATAAAGGTTTGGGCCACGACAGACCAGGATAAATATGAGCTAGAAATCCCCTGTGCCTTCATAACGCCGAATATGCCAATCTTCTGAACGGTTAGCACGTATAAGAAAATAGCTACGATAATAGATGAAATTGCAAAAAGAAAATAAATCATAAAATTTAAAGTCAGTTTTTGTTCGGTATATCCGGGTAAATTTTCAATGAATGATTCAATTTCAATGGTTTCCAGCTCATTATTTTGTGTCAGGGATGAAATTGAATTGTCTTGAACAACAAACCCATTCATTTGATCTTTATTTTGTTCAGCTGCCTCACCGAATTTGACTTGATGGAATGTTGAAAGGTTCGCATAGAGAACAGGTGCAGCATTAAAACGGGCAGAGTCTGTAAATCCAACGATCGTTAATAATTGGTCACTTGAAGACAGTGATAATGTATCTCCTAAATTAAATCCTTTGTCTTTCAGTGAATCGTCAGCAATCACTTCATTTGCTTTTTCAAAAGATTTCCCTTCTGTTACATTAGGCATCAGGAATTCTTCTTCTCTAATCCCAAAAAGTGAGATATTTTGTTTATTGTCTCCGTTACTGGCAATGGCATTTAGCTGACCAATAACAGCTGTTTTTTTCGCATCAATGTCTTTTAGCTGACCAATCGAGAGGAATGATTGAGACAAGCTTTTATCAGATTCTTGGGTAAGGATAATAGCTGATGCCTCCCATTTATCAACAGCCTCCCTATTCAGACTAGCAAGTCCGGTTGCAAGTCCAGAAAGAAAGAATACAAGATAGGAAACTAACATTAATATCCCTGTTATCAAGGTGAATCGAAGTTTATTTTTCTTTATTTCTTGCCAGGCTAAGTACACTCTATTTCACTCCCTTTATGGATCTTTAAATTTATGTTTAACACTATTATTAACTATTATATCCTTTTTGTCAAATGTTTGTATAATTAATTATTAAAAAGGTTATACAATAATACTGATTGATAATGAATCATCTTCTTTAATTTTAATCTTTGTATAACCTTAATAGTTATAACGTTGTACAAAATATAGAGATTGGTTATACTTATAATACCTAAGGAGATTTGGACAAGTGATTAAGGGGATGAAAAGGATGATTCAATCCGGTAAAAGTGGGTTATTTTCGATTCAACAAGTGGCAGACATGACAGGACTATCGAAACAAGTGATAAGAAAATGGGAAGAACGTTATGGAATTATTCAACCTAAGCGTTTGGAAAATGGTTATCGAATTTATAGCCAAGAGGATGTTAAAATGCTCTTGAAAATTAAGTTACTATCGGAACAGGGACACTCACTTAAAAAAGCAATTCTTCTTGCAAAAGAGTCTGATGAAGACCCCGAAGTACCATTACCTAAGGAAGAAACCTCTAAGTATGAGCAGTGGAATGAGTTTGTCTTACGCCTTCTTGAAAAAGGCAGTCACTGTGATGAAATTGAAATAAATTTTATCTTAAAACAAGCGTATCATCAGGTAGGACTAGAGAACTTTTTATCCACAATCGTGGTTCCTTTTTTAAAAGAGGTAGGTAGAAAGTGGGAGAATGGGGAGTGGAGTGAATACCAGGAATCAGTATCAAGCTTAGTTGTTAGGGATTTCTTGGTTCAAATTCGCCGGAATTATCACTATCGGGAATCTGCTCCATTTGTTCTCGGCGCCTGTTTGCCATATGAACATCATGAGGTACCATTACATCTAATCCTATTGCGTTTCATGATGAAGGGATGGAAAACACAATTGATTGGAGCTTCCCCAGCCCCAAGTTCAATTGAAACATTGGTAAGTAAGTTAAAGCCAGATCTGGTTCTGTTGTCTGCTTCTACCTCCTTACCCTTTGAAACAGACCCTCAATTGTTACCGAGATTGGATCAATTTGCACAAAGCCAACCTGACATTGACTTTTACCTTGGAGGCCAGGGGGCAGTCGATTATGCTTCTGACTATCAACCAAGGGCCATTCGAGTGACAAATTCAATTGAAGATATATTAAAGTAATCTATTCCTTACTTTAGATGTGACCCCACCTATAAGTTTTGAGAAAAAATAGGAACAGCACCTTCTCCAAAGAGTAGATAGGTGCTGTTTTGATATCTAAATGATGTTATTGTTAGCTAAAGGGTAAAAAAACTTTCACTGTGGTCCCTTTATTTACCTCACTATCAATCTTTATCGTTCCATTATGTTTTTCAATAATACGGTTGGAAGTTAATAATCCAAGTCCTGTTCCCTTTTCCTTGGTTGAGAAAAAGGGTTCTCCTATCTTCATTAATCGTTTTTTTTCAATCCCGCAACCATTGTCAATAAAGATAATTTCTACTCCACTTTCTGTGACATTCCTCAAATAGATATAAATGTCACCGTTACTTCCAATGGCTTCAATAGCATTTTGAAAAATATTTATTAGGACTTGTTTTATTTCATTTGGGTTACACATTATTTGGTCAGAAAGATCTAATTCTGAGTGGATGGTAATATTTTTCAAGTTTGTTTGACTTTCAAAAAGTGTTATCACATTTCTTATAAGAGTATCAATATTTTGAAGAGATCTTGGTGAATTTTGGTTTGGTTTCGCTAAGGATAAGTATTCGGAAACAATAGACTCAATTCTAGATATTTCACTTAACATTATTTGTACGTAATTACGATTAAATTCCTCGTTTTGACCAGCTAGCTGTAAAAACCCTTTTATTGAAGTGAGAGGATTTCGAATTTCATGTGCAACACCAGCAGCAAGTACACCAACGACAGCAAGTTTTTCTGATTTTAAAATGATGTCATATGCCTTCTTTTGTTCAGTAATATTACGTCCTATAACCAATAAATTTTTCCTGCTGCCGTCTGCAAAAAAAGTGGGAACCTTGATAATATCAAATGTAGCGGAGAACTGATTTTCTATTGAGAGATTCAATTCAAATCTATAAGGTATCCCATTTTCCCACGCAATTTCATCGTTAGAAAAGCAATTTTGAAAGTTTCTAAACCTTTCATTTTGGGAAAAAAGTTCGTCTAGATGTTTATTCCTATATTCATTATTATTCAGTTTAAATAAATTTTTAGCATATTGATTCATTTCAATAAATCTTCCTGTGCCATCCTGAATATAAATTAAATCGGGCATTGAATTTATTA
>JAQSXG010000081.1 GCA_029256785.1 Neobacillus sp. | reverse complement strand
AAGCACGGGTACCGCAATAACAGCTACACATACACATGATACTTACACACACACAACTAATAGCTCAAGTCAAGGTAGAAGCTGTGCAGCTTGTCACTATGCACATGGTACAGATGCTACTATTATGCTGGATGCTGCAGGAAGAACCGTTACTGATTTAGTACAGTTAAAAGATTCTAATGGCACAAATCTATTTACACAAGAAACAGCTGAACAATATATGAAAGATGTTAGTGTTAAAGGCTCATCCCTCAAGAAATTTACAAATATGGCTGTATGCTTAGCCTGTCATGGAAGTAGTATTGCTAAAGGCCAAATCGATCCTCAATTCCTGGGTGGAGATGGACGTATGCTAGGAAGATCAAAAATTAAGTAATATTAATAATGTGAGCTTTCAAAGAAAAGGTTAACAAAACAAGGTAGCAATAATCTTATTGTTACCTTGTTTTAAATGAATTCAGAAAATGAGAAATGTTCTCGATATACTTTTAATTTTAAATTGGACCAATACAAAAGCAAATATTTTCCTCCCAAATGTTTGTTCCTTGATTAAATAAATTCTAAAAAGAAAAATTAAGCCACTAGAAAGATCAAACGTGATTGTATCTTTAAGGAGGTGGTTATTAAAAGAAGGGTTAGATAATTTCAAAACATAAAAAAGAGAGAGAAAGAAATTGGGAGGTTTTAAAAATGAGAAAGGTAAAAATTGGCTTGTCTGCATTATTCATGCTTATATTAGTAGGTATCCTTGGAGCAATGGCTTCAGCAGAAGAATTCACACCAACTTCAACAAACCCTGCACCTGGGATTAATGTAGGAGATGTTGATAACTTTGGTAATAAGGCTACACACAAAACACACGGTAATTTCCAAAACAATACAAACTCTTGTGCAAACTGTCACAGTACACATAATGGTGAGAATGAATTTTTGTTAATGAAGAGTGGCGAGTATGACCTTTGTATGTCATGCCATGACGGTACTATGGGCTTCTATAATGTAAAAGTAGGAAGCGGCGCTGGAACTTTCAATGATTCACATGAGAGCTCATCCATGCACAATGTTGATTCAGGGTTACAAGTAGGAAGTGCACCTGGAGCATGGAAAAATACTTCTACTGGTGAACTAGAGTGTTCAAGCTGTCATAACCCACACGGTTCTGCTAATGACCGCTTATTAAATGAAACTGTATTAGGTAAAACATTTGCTTATAACGTTACTGGAAAAATGGGTTCATCACATGGACCGTCATTTTCAAAAACAACTGCAATACCTGTTGGACAACAGGCGATTAAACTTGTTTTAAAAGAAGATCCTGCCTTTGTTGAAATCAATGCACTAACAGGCACTGGATTAAAAATTACAAAATCAATGGGTCCTGATGGAGCTAGAGACAGAATGAACTATAGCAATTTCTGTTCAGTGTGTCATGACAACTATCTTGCGTCAAGGACAGCTAAGAAACCAAATCTAGACAATGGCGGTAAAGAAGAAGGAGTTTATACACACACTACCAACAGCCATAAAGGTGGTAGAAACTGTGCTTCTTGTCACTATGCACATGGTACAGACATTACTACACTAACAGATTCTTCTGGAAGAACGATTGCAGACTTGCAGCAGACAAAAGAAAATGGCGGTTTAGGATTTGATGAGGCAACAGCAAAATCTTACATGAAGAATATAAGTTCAAATTCTTCACTTAAGAAGTTCACTAACATGTCTGTTTGTTTCTCTTGTCACGCAGGAGAAGGCGAAAGCTTAGGTGGTCCAGATGCTGCAGGCAAAAATGCTTCAGGTGCACCTGATACTCCACTTTATATGTATACAGCTCCAGACGGCTCTCAACCTGGTTGGGATGGCGTAACTAATTGGAAATCAGCAACTTACGATCCTGCATTTGCTGAGGAACTACAACATATTATTGAACAATATGAACACAGGTATGGTAATTAAGAACTAATTAATAAACAAGGAAGCAATATCACTATTGTTCCCTTGTTTATTATCCCATTTCACTCGAAAAATGTTAAAAAATGTTCCCTTTTGGATAATTAAAGCGAATTCCTTATATTGATATACTAAAATTAGACAAATTAAATTGAATAATAGCAAAAAACGACCATCTTCTCCCATTTGGTTTGTTTTTTGAAAGATATAGTCCTTTATTTATAAAATTTAAATTAAATGATAAAAGATAAAAGGTAAAAGATATAGGTTATACCTGTAAAGGGGGTGGTTAAGAAAGGAAGATTATACAATTTTAATAGCTAAATTAAAAAGAGAGAAAAAGAGAGAGAAAAATGGGAGGCTTTTAAGAGATGAGAAAGTTAAAAATTAGCTTGTCTGCATTATTAATGCTTATTTTAGTAAGTATGTTTGGTGCTTTTGCGTCTGCAGAAGGATTTAGTACAACTCCATCTACAAATCCAGCAGAAGGAATTTATGTTGGGGATGTTGATAACTTTGGAAATAAAAATACCCACAAAACACATGGTAATTTCCAAAACAACACTAACTCTTGTGCAAACTGTCATAGTACACATAACGGGGAAAATGAATTCTTGTTAATGAAGAGTGGCGAACATGAACTTTGTATGTCTTGCCATGATGGAACAATGGGTTTCTATAATGTTACAAAAGCAAGTGAAGCTGGTGTAATTGACTCTCACGAACAAAGTGCTTCTATGCACAATGTTGATTCTGACTTAGCTGTAAGTGCTGCACCAGGAGCATTAGCTAATAAATCAACAGCTACTTTTGGATGTTCAAGCTGTCATAATCCGCATGGATCAGCTAATGACCGTTTATTAAGTGAAACGGTAGCCGGTAAAACATATGCTAACACATATAATGTAACGATTGTTGGTTATGCAGAAACGATTACAAAAACACCACTTCCTGTTGGAAATAAAGCAATTAAACTTAATCTAGTAAATGACCCTGAATTTGATGCTATCAACAATGCAACTGGTCTTTCTGGATTAAAAATTACAAAATCAAGTGGTATTTATAATGCAGAAATTCCTGGAGTAGTTACAAAAGCAGAAATGTATAATTACAAATTGAATTACTCTGAATTTTGTTCTGCCTGTCATGATGATTACTTGAAGAATAGAGAATATGAAGCAAGAGCAGATGGGCACTACACACACACAACTAGCAGTACAAAAGCAGGTAGAAGCTGTACAGCTTGTCACTATGCACACGGTACAGATATTACCTTATTACGTGATACAGCTGGAAAAACAATTGCAGATTTACAAAAAACTGTTGAACAAGGCGGAAAAGGTTGGACTGAAGACGTTGCAAGAGAATACATGAAAGATGTAAGTAAAAATGGTTCTGCTTTAAAGAGATTTACAAACATGGCTGTATGTTGGGCTTGTCACCAATCAACACATGCTATCGCTAATACTCCTGGAACCAGCACATATCCTGGACCAAAGATTCCTGGCGGAGATTATTCAGGAAAAGCTATCATTAAATAATGATAAAAAAAGCTAACAAATAGCCCCACTACTTGTTAGCCATAAACAGTATTAGTTAAACAAGGTGACGATTTCACTATTGTCACCTTGTTTTCATTATTACATTTTAGCTTAAAAAATGTCAAAAAAGTTTAACTTAACCACGATAATTATTGTTAATTCAGTTGATATAATTAAATAAAAAGCTCATTCTTTATTGAGCAAGTAGAAGAGGATGAATATCGTGAAAAGGATGAACTTCAAACGAAAATTAATATCATACATTGTTATATGGAGCGTTGTATTCGGTTCCCTCCTTTCCTATTCACCCGAAAATCGTGTGCTTTCGGCAACGGGTGTACCAGAAATAACACTAATTTCTCCTGTGGGTGGATCAGTGTTTGAAGTTTCAAAGGTTGAGTTTACTGGAAAGATCTTAGATGATTTAACTACTCCAGACAAACTGTTAGTAAAGGTCTTTGAGCAATCCAATGTTTCTGAGCAGCCAATTGATATTACGAATGAAGGACAGTTAATTATTACACCTAAGGAACAATACTTAGAGTTTTCTTATATAAAAGATTTCAGCGAAGGGGAACATAAGATATCCTTTATAGGCACTGACGGTGATGGATTTAGCAGCAGTTTGGAGACATCATTTACTGTTGAACTATCTGGGAATATGATTGAAAGCCCGGTATCAATTGATAATAGTAGTAATGCAACCGCTCAAGCTTCTTCTATTGAAGGAATCGATAGTAAAACTACGGTTAAAACTGCAGTTGTAAGTGCAACTGCCACAACAGAAAATGGTATTCGACCTTATATGGCAAAAATGTATCTAATTCCTCCGGGTTCAGAGGGGGATTATCGTCCAGATAATGTTCCTGAGAGCTACTTGCCCGCTGAAGACATGACAAGGGTGCCATTGGATTATAAGATTTTAATTGATATTAGAAGTGCTGAAGCATTTAACCCAAGTCAGCCATTAGTATCTTTTTTCGGAGACAGTAAAGGAACAGAAAAGTTGGTTAATTCTATTGAACTTTCAGGTGGAATAACCTCTTATGTATATACCTTTACACCTGAAAATCCAAAGCTTGACACGGCTAAAACCTATTCTGTTTATTTAAATCCAAATATACTTACTCCAAGATTTCTTAAATTTACGACTGTAAGTAATAATTATGAAAGTTATCAATTTCCAGCAGATAAAGGGAATGAAGCTCGAGATAACGACTATATCCATGGTCCATTTTCATTGGTATCTAATGCTTGCTCATTCTGTCATAGTACTCATAATGGAAATACTCTTACCCTTGAGAGTAGAAATACTGGGTCGGAGTCAGATAATTTATGTATGGCATGTCATGATGGAACATATGGATCACCAAAATTAGAGGATACCTACAACAGCAATAAACATAATCAAAATTCAAGTGCATCTTGCACAAGCTGTCATAATCCACATACTCCTGGTACGAAAGAAAACCCTAACAGTTTTCACGCCAGCAAAGCTGAAGATGCTGACATAAATCCGTTTTTAACATATAAAAAAGTCAGCACTGCAAATGGAGATGTCACTGATTCTACATTATGTTTTAGTTGCCATAATGGAATTACCAAAGATGAAAAAGGAAATATTATCTCAAATATCGAACAATACTATAAAAATGAAATGTACATTGGTCAATCAGGTCATAATATCACCGCTTCAAATGACAGCGGCAGTATGCTTAATGGACAAATACCTTGTGCAGAATGTCATGAAACCCATGGATCATCTAACATTAAAATGTTACGTAGTAATTTAGGAAATGCTAAACTGGAAGACCCTAAACTGTTATATAAATCTACAAGTGCAGATTGGGTAGCTGAAGAGCGTAGTTTCTGTTTATCATGCCATAAAAATTCCACTGAGATTTATGGGAATAAGAGTACCTTTAATTTAGTATCAGATACCACAGGAGACCCAATTCAGGGGCATCAAGAAGAAGACAATGTTAAGAATACTCCTTGTTCATCCTGTCATGGTGGTAGTGACCCTGAAAAAGCAGCGGTTGAAGCAGCACATGCTCCAAAAAAAGGAACTCATCTACAAGCACCAATTAATCCTTAATAAAAACGAGAGGGAATATCCTCTCGTTTTTATTTTGTGGATAAGTTCTATCTATAATAATTAATAATATCCCGTCATTGTAGATAACTATTGTGGATATGTAGATATGTGGATAGAATTTTGAGATTTTTATCTAGTAATAACCATTTATAGAGAATCAATTTTGAATTCTCCTACCATTACAGGCTATAATGTAAAAGGAACTCGCAAACAATATCGTTAAACATTAATATCAGATCGCAATTTTTATAGAGGTGATGGAAATGGAATTATCAGAAATCCGTAATGAACTTGAAAAAACAGCAAAAAAATTAACAGACTTTAGGGGGTCTCTTTGACCTAGAAAATAAGGAAGCGCGCATTGCTGCGCTGGATGATGAGATGCTCCAGCCAGATTTTTGGAATGACCAGCAGGCAGCACAAGTCGTTATCAATGAAGCAAATGCCCTTAAGGATCAAGTAAATGAGTTTCAAAATTTAGTGGAATCGTATGAAAACCTTGATTTAACTTATGAGCTTGTAAAGGAAGAAAATGATGCTGAATTACAGGCAGACCTTGAGGAAGAACTGACCCAACTAACAACAAGATTAAACGATTTTGAACTTCAACTGCTGTTAAGTGAAGAATATGATAAGCATAATGCGATTTTGGAACTACATCCTGGAGCAGGTGGAACGGAGTCGCAGGACTGGGGTTCAATGCTACTTCGGATGTATACAAGATGGGCAGAGAAAAAGGGTTTTAAAGTGGAAACACTGGACTATCTTCCAGGTGATGAGGCAGGAATTAAAAGTGTGACCTTAGCAATTAGAGGACACAATGCTTACGGCTATTTGAAGGCTGAAAAGGGTGTTCATCGCTTGGTGAGGATCTCTCCATTTGATTCTTCTGGTCGCCGTCATACCTCTTTTGTTTCTTGTGAAGTCATGCCTGAGTTTAATGATGAGATTGAAATTGAAATTCGAACAGAGGATTTGAAAATTGATACGTACCGTGCGAGTGGTGCGGGTGGACAGCATATTAACACGACAGATTCTGCTGTGCGGATTACCCACTTGCCAACAAATGTGGTTGTTACCTGTCAGAATGAGCGCTCACAAATCAAGAACCGTGAGGCAGCGATGAAGATGCTTAAAGCAAAGCTGTATCAACGCGAAATTGAACAGCAGGAAAAAGAACTGTTAGAAATCCGTGGTGAGCAAAAAGAAATTGGCTGGGGAAGTCAAATCCGTTCGTATGTTTTCCATCCCTATTCAATGGTAAAGGACCACCGGACAAATACCGAGGTTGGAAATTTACAAGCGGTCATGGATGGTGATTTGGATACGTTTATCGACGCTTACTTACGTTCGAGAATTTCATAAAATTACCGAAGCCTTTGCCGTCTGATATGGCAAAGGCTTTTTTTGATGTCTTATACTTAATCCTTCGTAAAAAAGAACGTAGAGGCGTTTTTCTAGCTACCCTTATGAAAACGACAACTTTAACAAATGCTAATTAAAATTAACTTGAATAAGAATATATCCACGCTTTAATGCGTCACTTTACTGGCATTTACAGCAAAATATGTCCATGCTATACTCACTTCGGTTAGTATGGAAAATTATATTAGAATATGGGAATATGAGGAGAAATTAGAATGAATAGAAAACGAGGGCACCGTCAAAATCCTAAGTTTGACCATGTGTTTGAATATGTATATGTATTAGTTGGTGCAGCAATAATTGCCTTGTCCTTTAATGTCTTTTTACTTCCAAACCAGATAGCTTCTGGAGGGGTTAGCGGCATTAGTACGATCTTCTTAAGTGTGTTTGGCTGGGAGCCAGCTTATGTTCAATGGGCTTTTAATATACCGCTGTTTATTGCAGGAGTCATTTTTTTAGGAAAACAGTTTGGAGTAAAGACGCTAGTTGGAACAATATTCTTACCCTTTGTCGTTTTTATTACAAAAGACATTGAACCGTGGACGAATGATGCATTATTAAGTTCTCTATTTGGGGGAATTGGTGTCGGACTTGGTTTGGGGATTGTTTTTAGGGGAAACGCCTCTACAGGTGGAACGGATCTGGCTGCTCAAATTATAAATAAATATACTGGATTAACACTTGGAACCTGTGTCGTATTGATTGACGGCTTAATTGTCATTGGAGCTGCAATTGTTTTTGATATTGAACGAGGGCTATATGCCTTAATCGCGCTGTATGTGACGAGTAAAACAATTGATCTCATTCAAATTGGATTTGGTCGATCGAAAACAGCAATGATTATTACGAATAAGCAGGAAGAAATCCGTGAAGGAATATTGAATAAAATAGACCGTGGTGTGACAAAACTATCTGCATACGGTGGATTTACTGATGATGAGCGTCCTGTCCTCATGTGTGTGGTTGATCAAAGAGAGTTCACAAAGTTGAAACAATTGGTCAAATCCCTTGACCCATCTGCATTTGTCGTGGTTATGGATGCGGCAGAGGTGCTCGGAGAGGGTTTCAAACGCGCGTAGAACTGGTATACTACATCCGTATGGAAATATTTTCTTAAGGGGGAGTAGTCATGAAGAAGAAGCTACTGAAAATGTTATTGGGTACAGCCCTTGTAATGGGTCTTGCAGCCTGCGGAGGCGGCGATGATGAGGGTGGAAAAGACACAGCGTCAGCAGGGGATGCAGAAAAAATTTACTCTCAAAAGTGTTCAAGCTGTCATGGTGGAGATTTAACTGGCGGAATGGGACCAGACTTGTCTGCTATTGGAGCTAGTAAGTCTAAGGATGAGATTGCAGGAATCATTAAAAATGGTCAAGGCGGTATGCCACCAAACCTTATTTCAGGTGACGATTTAGATGCGGTAGCAGATTGGCTTGCAGCGAAAAAGTAAAATATTCATCAAAAACGTTCTGTAGTATACAGAGCGTTTTTTTTATTTTCTTTATTTCGATGCTATAAAAATAAATCTAGTGGATAGTTATGTCATTTTATGTAAGGTTTTGAAAAGAAACTGTAATATTTTTACCGCTTTTATTAGCAGTTTATGATGGTATAATAAATTTATGCGAAATCCTGCAGAATTTGTCTAAGGATTTTGTTTCCGTGCAAGAAAATAAATAGTTATTGTCGAATTACATTTGAAAATAACTATATGATAGGTGATTTTATATGATAGAAATGCAGGAAGTATTTAAAAAGTACCCTAACGGGGTTACTGCTATTAATGGAATAGATGTCAAGATTAATCAAGGTGAGTTTGTTTATGTAGTCGGTCCGAGCGGCGCCGGTAAATCGACATTTATAAAAATGATGTATCGTGAGGAAGTACCAACTTCTGGAACAATTACAATGACTGGTGTAAATGTGGCGAAGCTAAAGGCGAAAAAAGTCCCACACTTTCGCCGAAATCTTGGGGTTGTCTTCCAAGACTTCAAACTACTTCCGATGTTAACAGTCTATGAGAATGTAGCTTTTGCATTAGAAGTAATTGAAGTTCATCCAAAGGTTATTAAAAAACGAGTGATGGAAGTACTAGACCTAGTCAATCTAAAGCATAAAGCAAGAATGCTACCGACGGAGCTTTCCGGCGGAGAACAACAACGTGTTTCGATTGCAAGATCCATTGTTAATACCCCTAAGATTGTCATTGCGGACGAGCCTACAGGTAACCTCGATCCTGAGACATCATGGGAAATTATGAATATTTTTAAAGAAATTAATAATCGCGGAACAACCATTGTCATGGCTACACACAATCGCGAAATCGTTAATACGATTAAGCACCGAGTAATTGCCATTGAAGGTGGAAAAATCGTTCGTGATGAACAAAGAGGTGAGTACGGTTATGAAAATTAGAACAATTGGCCGTCACGCCCGTGAAAGCTTAAAAAGTATTACTAGAAATGGATGGATGACCTTTGCTTCTGTTAGTGCCGTAACAGTAACGCTCATCTTAGTCGGTGTCTTTTTCGTTATTATGATGAATCTAAATAAAGTGGCCGAGACCATTGAAGAGGACGTGCAAATCCGCGTTCACATCGATGTTGCTGCAAATGAACAAGACCAGCAAAAACTAAAAAGTGAGATTGAAGCGGTCTTAGAAGTTAAAAGTGTAAAGTACTCCTCGAAAGAGAAAGAGCTCCAAGACCTAATGGAAAGTATGGGGGAGAATGGTACCGCATTTAAGCTTTTTGAACAAGACAATCCACTAAACGATGTATTTATCGTAAAAACGAAAAATCCGACAGACACAATGAAAGCAGCAGCAAAGATTGAAAAATTCGAATATGTTACAAAAGCAGTGTACGGTAAGGGTAAGGTCGAGAAGTTATTTAAGTTTATCGATGCCAGTAGAAATGTTGGAATTGTCCTTATTATCGGCTTGTTCTTTACTGCTATCTTTTTAATTTCAAATACAATCAAAATTACGATTATTGCTAGAAAAAGGGAAATCGGGATTATGCGATTGGTTGGCGCAACAAACTCATTTATTCGTTGGCCGTTCTTCTTAGAAGGGCTATGGCTGGGTATACTAGGTGCCATTTTACCAATTATCCTAATTTCAATTGCCTATTACAACGCCTATGAATATTTAGCTCCAAAGTTAGTAGGAAACTTTATACAAATTTTACCATATCAACCATTTGTTTATCAGCTCTCTGGTTTACTAATATTAATGGGTGCATTAATTGGTGTTTGGGGCAGTCTGATGTCAGTAAGGAAATTCTTAAAAGCATAGAAAGAGAAATGTGGTTAGGGGGGACGCTCTTGTCCCTTCCTGATGTTACATATGATGGGAAGGAGAAATTGGACATTGAAGAAATCATTCGTCATTCTTACTGTTTCAATAATGGTTGGTATAGGAAGTATTTCTGGGGGAGTCGTTGAAGCAGAATCGATTTCTAGCCTGAAAAACCAGAAAGAAAAGATTCAATCAGAGCAATCTGAAATAAAATCGAATATAAGTGAAGCGGATCAAAAGATTAATAGTTTACAAGATCAGAAGGCCACTGTTGAAACGGAAATGAAACGCATCGACCTTGCCATTGGTGATACACATGAGAAGATTAATCAAAAAACAGCAGAGGTTGAAAAAACAAAAACTGATATTGCCAAGCTTAAAGTGGAAATAGAGGAAACGAAAGCACGAATTGATAAAAGAAATGAGCTTTTAAAAGATCGCGCGCGGAATTATCAGCAAACTGGTGGACTAGTAAGCTATCTAGATGTGTTAATGGGTTCAAAAAACTTTAGCGATTTTATTGATCGTGCTAATGCAGTTGCTACCATAATGAATGCCGACCAGGATATTTTAAAGCAGCATGAGATAGATAAACAAGACCTGGAAAGAAATCAGGCTAAGGTTGAAAAAGAGCTTGTTAGCCTGCAATCAATGGTCGATGAGTTAGAAAAAATGAATCAACAATTGAACTCTCAAAAAAATGAAAAAGATAAGCTATTGGCATCGATAGAAGAACAAGAGGAAGAAGCACATAATTATAAACTGAATCTGCAGGAAGAATCAGACTTATTAGCCGCTCAAACGGCTGCTTTGCAGAAGGCGATTAAACAGGAAGAGGAAAAGGCGAGGATCGCTGCAGCAGCAGCCGCAGCTGCTGGAGGTAATAACTCAGGTGGTGGTACAACAGCACCACCGGTCTCAAGCAATGGTTGGGTACAACCGACTTATGGTACGATCACCTCTACTTTCGGTTACCGATCATATTTTACTGCAGGTGAGTTTCACCCTGGGATAGATATTGCCAATCGTGCTCCTAATGTACCGATTAAAGCAGCAGCAGATGGTGTTGTCATTCGATCAAACTATACATCGGGTGGATTTGGAAATGCCATTTTCATAGCCCATTCAATTAATGGACAAACTTATACAACGGTTTACGGCCATTTATCCACGCGCTTTGTACAAAATGGGGAAACGGTTAAGGCTGGTCAGCAAATTGGAATCATGGGTTCAACAGGAAACTCTACAGGTCCACATTTGCATTTCGAACTTCATAAAGGCGGTTATCAAGGCTATGGTGTTAACGCTATAGATCCAAGGGGCATTGTCCCACTACCATAAAAAACAGGAAGAAGCTTAGTGCTTCTTCTTTTTTTGCTATTAAACGGAAAGTTTTATTGGAACAATTTTTCTTGACCAACATGAACAAGATGCTTTTTAATCATAACTCGTCCACTCTCAACATATATGTTAGTAATACGGCAGGAAATGGATGCCTTTTATCTAATAATATAGTAAGTTGGCAAATGACTGCTTAACATGAGGGGGACTGACATGAATAGAAAATGGCTTGCCCTGCTACTAACAGGATCGCTCCTTACAGGCGCTGGTGGCACCTATGTGGGTTTGAAGTGGCTAGGGAATACGAAGGGGAATTCGGTCCTAGAACAGTCGATTTCTGACAAGGAAAGCGCGAATTCAGAAGTTTCGGATTCTGTGGACCTTGAAAAAGTAAATCTAGCATATGATTTAATAGTGGATCGTTATGTTGAAAAAGTGGATAGAGAAAAGTTAATCGAAGGTGCCATCCAAGGGATGCTTACCGTGTTAGATGATCCATACTCTGTGTATATGGATAAAGAAACGG
>JAQSXG010000699.1 GCA_029256785.1 Neobacillus sp. | reverse complement strand
TAGCATCCCACTAATACAGATCGTGAGTCCTTGAAAAGTCAATGCTTTAACAATCACACCCGCTTCAAAAAAGTAAGAGATTATTTTCCCCTTACTTGGGACCACCACTCTCCATTCTTTACGAATCCACAAGAACATAAACAGAATAAGTGCTGACACAATCATACCAGTGATGGAACCAAACATTGCTCCGCCACCGACAAGATAAAGGGAGTATCCTTGTTGGGTAAGGATAAATGCTAGGCATAGTATGGTTATCGCACGAATCAATTGCTCGCCTACTTGCGATAATGCTGTCGGAACCATATCCCCTATACCCTGAAAGTAACCTCTTAGTATTGAAACAATCGGAAACAGTAGAAAGACAAGGGAGACCACCCTTAACAAAACCGTTAATTGTTCGTCATTCATAAACAGTGCAATTTTCTCTGCACCTAAGAAGAGTATAAGAAAAAATATCAATCCAACTAGCTGTAAGAAAACGTAGGAGACAAGTAAAAGGCGCTTTGTTTTTTCAACATCCTTTTTGTCCTTTAGTTCAGCTAAAAGCTTGGAAATGACAACTGGAAACCCTGTTGTCGCTAGGACAATCGCCAGACCATAAAAAGGATATACCTGCTGGTATATATAAAAGCCAACATCCCCGACAATATTCTGAAATGGTATACGGTAAACAGCACTTAATATCTTCGTTAATAGTGCAGCAATCGCTAAGATAAAAGCACCCTTAAAAAGCGCTTTCGATTGATTAACTGGCTTCATTACATAACTCCTTCATAAAGAACTCGAAAGTATTATAGCATAGGAAGTGATATTCCCCACTAAATTAAAGGCTGCCAATGGTTTTGTTCGTTAAATACCATGTTGATTGGGGATCATCCACAGACAAGTTTAACAATGCCAAATAAAAAAAGACAGCGTTGGCTGCCTCTTTTTATTGTGAATGTATGATGATTTTAGGATTCCATCTGTCTAGCCAGGAAACCGGCAGCCGTTTCAACTGCCTTCTTTTCTACTTCTCCTAGCGTACCTTCTTTTGAATAAATAATAACTGCACCAATTGGATCGCCATTTGCAATAATAGGAGCAATTGTGTAAGATGAGACGGTTTCGTCATTTCCATCCGCTAATGCTATGTCACTTTGCTGCGTTACGATAACAGGCGTACGGTCTTCCATTGTTTTTTCCACTAAATCACTAATATTTTTATTTAAGTAATCTTTTTTAGAACTTCCTGCGAGGGCAATATACGTGTCTCTATCGCAAATTAATATCGGATTACCGAGGCTATCAAATAGGGCTTCTGCATATTCCTTGGCAAAATCGCTTAACTCGCTGATAGGTGAATACTTCTTTAAAATGACTTCTCCATCCCGATCCACAAAGATCTCTAACGGATCCCCCTCACGGATACGCAATGTTCTGCGAATTTCTTTCGGAATGACAACACGACCTAAATCATCGATTCGACGAACTATTCCAGTTGCTTTCATCCAATGTTGCCTCACTTTCATCTGATGATTTTTACTAACTTGGTAATGAGAAACTTTCCTTTAAATGAAATCATCACCAACTTTGAACTTAGTATCTTTCATCTGGAAAGTTCTATACACAATCATCATACTTTTTCATGTAAATGAAAAATATTCCATCAATAATCAAAGGCAAAACACAGAAAAATCAACATGAAAAATAATTATACAGGGTTTTCTTGACCTCTTTTTGCAGATTGTATTCCTTTGATCATTTCGAAGGCGATGTTTAGCCAATGTGCTGTTACTGATCCTTTTGTCTGTATTACCATTTTCAGTTTCTGCCCTTCCATACCAAGGCCCAGTATTTTGGAATATTTATTACTTAAAGCGAATACCTTTTGGCCATCAATACTACCACTTGATCGCTCATTAACTAAAATCATTACTTCTTGTTTAATTTGTTTTATTTGCTCAACACCTGTAAGGAGCGCATAAACTTTCATTTCTGCAATCTGGAACAAGAAAGCCACTTCCTCGGGATATTCACCGAAGCGGTCTAACATTTCATCTTGTAGCTCTTCGATATCCTCCAGTGTTGTTGCTCCCCTGAACCGTTTATACATCTCAATTTTTTGGTGTCCGTCTTTAATATATGAATCAGGGATATACGCATCGATTGCTAGGTCAATTTCAACAGTTGGCGTAACGATTGCTTTTAAATCAACCCTTCTCTCTTCAACTGCCTCTTTTAACATCTGTGAATATAAATCAAAGCCCACAGAATCAATAAATCCATGTTGCTGAGCACCTAGTAAATTCCCTGCACCCCTTATAGATAAATCACGCATAGCAATTTTAAAACCGGAGCCTAACTCGGTAAACTCCTTGATTGCCTGCAGACGTTTCTCCGCAACTTCCGTTAATACTTTATCCTTCCGGTGGGTGAAAAATGCATAAGCAATACGGTTGGACCTTCCTACCCGACCACGAAGTTGATAAAGCTGCGACAGACCCATTTTATCCGCATCATAGACAATTAATGTATTCACATTTGGGATATCCACCCCAGTTTCAATGATCGTTGTGCTCACCAAAACATCGAACTCACCAGCAAGAAAGCTAAGCATAACGGATTCCAATTCATTC
>JAQSXG010000698.1 GCA_029256785.1 Neobacillus sp. | reverse complement strand
GTTATTCAGGGAAAGCTGTAATTACAATAAAATCTGAAGACAAAAATGGAAAACTATACATAGACGTAAACGAGCAAACATCATTGTAATGATTGTCCATTTTTTCATATTCCTAAGATATCAATATTAAACTATCGAGACCTTTAAAAAAAAACTGAGACGCCATTTTTTTTGCGATCTTTCAAATTTTTCAATATTCCACAATCGGGGGCTAGAATTGAACAAATATAGACTGTTTAAGCAGTCCATTTTTCTTCTCTGATAAGTTAAATGGCAAGTTAATGTATGTAGGCAGACGGAACATCAAGCGTTGACATATAATTGTAATAATGCGTATTTGCAATATCACAATTAAAAATGAAAGTCCCAAAACGAATGCTTTCGGACTTTCAGACTTTTCCTTCAAGTATTTGGTTCCGTACTTTGACTGCTGTCAGTAATTTATAACCTCTTAACTTAGGAATCATGTTTTCGAGCAGCACAACCGCCTCTTCCTTTTTCCCATCAAATACGTCTTGATCGACTTCCAACATGTTTAAAAGGAACGTGTCATTAATCTTTTCTTTATATTGTTTGAATGAATCGGAGTCCTCTTCCTGAATCGCGATATCCGACAAAGCGTACCACTTTGTCTTATGTCCACTCATTTTTGCAAGGAGATCTTTTGCTTTTCCGTATTCTTTCCGTTCCCTTAAGAGCATCAGTTCGGAGCCTTGTTTCGCTTTCTTCGAGCGAATCTTCCCAATCCCATGTTCCGCCGCCGATAGATCCCCATTAAGAAAATGGTATAGGAATTGGAAATGCGGCGCTTTTGCTTTTTTTAGGTACGCCATCATCTTTTCGGGATCTTTTCCAAACACAAGCGGGTTTCGGATTAAAAAGAAAATAATCATGACTGCCAATACGCTGTACATGAACCAAATCGGAACCTGGAGATATCCCATTACTAAAGCAAAAACAAAAACAAGCAACAATAACCAAATCATAGCATCCTCCGTCAGTGGGTTTGAAAACTATTTTACCACACTGTTTTTAGGACCTCTGTTGATGTGCTTACAAAGTAAGGGCTGCGTTCCTAAACAAATAACTTCCTGTATAAATTGTGAAGAAATACACTTAAACAAACGGGTGCAAATCTGAAAAAAGAGATACTTGAGGGGGAAGTATTGATGAGAGATAAAGAGTTGCTTGATGTATTTGGCGAAATACTGATAAAGAAAGTCCGTGACGAAGCTATTGAACAATGGGAAAAGACTACTCAGGGCGAGTTGAAAAGCCCTGAAAGCCAAAGATACATAAACTAATATCTTCAAGTGGCCAAAGTGAAGTGTTTAATGATGTAGTTCCTAAAATTGTTGATACTACCTTACATCACTTATTATGGACATTTGAACAAAATGAGTTGATTGATATAAATGTTGCAAACGGAGATAGCAAACAAATAAGTATAAAAGAAATTAGTGACGGTTTAGCAGGAGAACTCTATACGGAAGATGGGTGGATTTCCCGTTTCAGTGATAAGAACGAATCGTAATCCTTCTTCAAGTAACGGGTAGCATATATATTTGAAATAGAATCTAAGTTATTCAATTAAACGGCGCATATATGAAGTAACTAAAGCCTAATTTCTCACTTACAACACCGAGAAATCAGGCTTTTTATATTTTGATTTTCAAACAGTTTATATCCTCATTTTCCTGACGCTACCGCTACAATACAAATAGTGAATTACAGGAGTCTTTAATTGGTAAGAAGTTGGCAAAGCGTGGCAAATTACTTATCGAAGACTGGTGCAAAAGAAGGCAGAAATGGTAAATTCTAATGGCAGTAATCATTCTAGGTTTCCACTCAAAAAGTGAACGGTCATTTTTAACGTGAAATCACTCTTTTAAAAAGTTCCCTAAATTGCTCCCTATCTTCTGATGTAAATGGTTTTGGCCCCTTTGTACGCTTTCCGCTTTTTCGAGCCATTGCACTAAAATAACGTGTTTGTAATAATTGGTCAATGTTTTCATTTGTATAGCTAAACCCTTTATGGTGAAGAACCGTACACCCTTTTGGTAAACCTAGCGAAGCAAGACCATAATCTTGCGTAACTATGATATCTCCTTTTTCTACTAACTTCATAATCCGATAATCCGCAGCATCTGCTCCAGAATCTACATAAATGATTTCCACCCCTGATGGTAGTTCGGCATTAGAAAAATGAGAAAAGCTAGTAACAAGGATAACAGGAATCTCCGCATTCGTACCTTCAGCGATAATAATATCTTTTACCGGACAAGCATCTGCATCAACATAAATTTTCATTTCTATCTCTCCCGTAAATAAGTTCGATTTGATTGTGATAATAATGGCAGAATAGCCTTTTGTCAAACGGAGCACTAGTTTTATTTTTAAATAATATATGATAAACCAAACTAACCCATTAGTTGAAAAAGAAAAAGCGATACCATGTGCTTCAAGCATCGCCAATGTTAGTTAAGTAACTTTATTTTATATTGGTGTTAAACACCGCGAATGTCGGGTGTTCAGCCTTTTGGCATTTTACTCATATCCATAAACAATACGTTCCACCGATGACCATCTGGATCGGCAACACCGCAACCGTACATCCAACCGCC
>JAQSXG010000697.1 GCA_029256785.1 Neobacillus sp. | reverse complement strand
TATCACTGTGTAGGCCTAATCCCACTAAACCAGAGCCTACCCTTTCAAGTTCCTCATTGATGACCACGGAAAAACCCCAATCCACTCCGCTTCCACCATACTTTTCCTCCAGATCTGGACAGAGAAAGCCTTGCTCACCCATTTTTCTCCAAAAAGAGCGAGGAATCATTCTTTCTTCCTCCCATTGGTCATAGAAAGGATAGGCTTCTTTTTCTAAGAACTTTCTAAGTGCTTTACGGAAAATCTCATGTTCTTCATTTAAATATGGATGTTTCATCATTAACGCCCCTTTTTATTTTTAAAACTCTTTTTAATTAAGCATCATTTGATTCATTTTTTGACGAAGCTGGTATTTTAGTATTTTTCCAGATGCATTTCTTGGTAGCTGTTCTTCGATAACAATTTTTCTCGGGACCTTATAGCCTGCGAGTTTTTGTCGACAGAAGCTCTTTAACTCCTCTTCGTTAATAACTACCCCTTCTTTAGGCACAATTATTGCACAAACTGCCTCTCCCCAAATCTCATCAGGCAATCCAATAATTGCTGCATCCATTACTGCTGGGTGCTCAAAAAGGACACCTTCCACTTCAACGGAATAGACATTTTCCCCACCGGTAATAATCATGTCCTTTTTCCGATCAACTAGAGTAATATAGCCCTCAGCATCCATTGTTGCTAAATCCCCGGTATACAGCCACCCATCCTTAATCGTGTTACTGGTTTCTTCAGGCTTTTTATAATACTCTTTCATAACCATTTCACTCTTAATGATAAATTCACCAACCACTCCTGGCTTAACATCCATTCCCTTATCATCTACGACTCGTGTTTCAGTTAAGAAGATTGGTTTCCCACCTTTGCCTAAATGACGTTCATGTCCTTCTGGATCAAGGAGAATTCCACCCGGGCCTCCTTCGGTTAAGCCACAAAGATTGTAAAATTGGTCAGTCTTAAATAACTGAATACTTTTTTTGACAAGCTCTGGCGCCATAGGTGCAGCCCCATACCCGCACCTACGGATGGATGTCAGGTCGTACTCTGCTGCATTTGGCACTTGTAAAAGAAAGTTAAACATCGCTGGGACTCCGAAAAAGTGAGTAATTTTGTGCTCTTGGATGGCTTGAAGTGTTTTTACTGGATGGAAGTCACGATGAATGATGTGCGTTGCGCCAAGGGCAACACCTGAAATCAGGAATAGATTTAGTTGTGCAGAGTGGAATAGTGGTGCAACATGTAAAATACGCTCATGCGGCCGAAGTCCCATGTTTATAGTAACGGTGATACCGACTTTAAAGATTCGGTTATGATCAAATAAAGCACCTTTCGGACGGCCTGTTGTTCCTGAAGTGTATAAAATTTCTAAATCATCCTGTTCGGTTACCGTAACATTTGGCTCATTATCATTAACGGATAAAGCGCTTTCATAGGAGAGGAAGTTTTCTTTACTAGGATCACCAATAGTAATTACCATTCTTACTTCACTAGATTCAGAGGCAGCTGCAATGATACCTTCAAATTCCAAGTCACAAACAACTACAAGCGCATCTGCTTGCTTCAATATGTACTGAACTTCAGAAGAGGTTAAGCGGAAGTTTACAGGTACTGCTACAGCTCCAATTTTTGCTATTGCAAAAAAACTGAAAACAAAGTGGTCAGAGTTTTTCATCATTAAAGCAACTTTTTCACCCTTGTTAACACCTTTTTCTAACAACCCATTTGCAAGCTTGTTAACTTCTTCATTAAATTGACGGTATGTGTAGCTTCTTCCTTCACATTCAATCGCAAGCAATTCAGGAAATTTACGGGCATTCAGAGACAAAAGGTTCCCAATGTTCACTAATCATTCCTCCTCTTAAAATCACTCCAGTCTATTATATCAAAGTTTACAAATTTTTAGAATATTTTAATAACATAATTTACCTATACTATTTTTTATTCAAATAGGTCTTTTTGCATAATTTGTAGAATGATATTTATTGAATATTCGAAAATTGGTGGATTATAATAGAATTTGGCAATATAAAATAATAGTCTGGAGGAAATTGTATGAAGTTAAAACGCATATCAATCTTATTTACACTCATGCTCGTTCTTAGCACCCTCTTCACTTCTTTTGCTTTTGCAGATGAAAAATTAGACAAGCCTAACCTTGTCGCATTAGGGGATTCTATTACCTTTGGTTGGAATCTTGATGACACGCTAGGAAATACAAAAAAGTCTGCTAACGCATTTCCTAATTTAATTGCTGGAGGAGCGTTCAATGTAACAAATATCTCAGGTGGTGGCTGGACCTCGAAGAATATTCTAGATGAAGTAACTAACCCTGCTAATGCCACTGCAATTCAAAATGCAAATGTATTCACTCTAGACATTGGAAGCAATGATTTAATGCAAGCTATTGGCCTAGGTGAAATTATTAAAAACGGTACGCCTGTAAATCCTGCTGAACTTCTACCTAAAGTACAAGCAGCTTCTCTACAATTTGGAAAGAATTTGCAATCGATATTTACAAAGATAAGGTCACTTAATATTACTGCTCCAATCATTCTTTACAATCTTTATAATCCGTTTGCATCAGTAGATGTTCCAGTTCTAACAGTTGAAGCATCAGTTGCTCCTAATAATGTGCAATTTTACG